>JANXUC010000031.1 GCA_025352065.1 Acidobacteriaceae bacterium
GCGGGCCTCCCGGTAAGAGGGAGCCTCGGGAACCTGGGAAGCTTTGGAGCCGCTACTGCGCCAGCTAAGGAATTCCACAAACCGTTCGAGACTGCTTCCGAGCTGACCACACCCTTTGAGCCGGTTGTGCCTACAGCAGTGGAGCCCGCCAAAATTCAGGCGGTACTTGCTTCCGCACCGATCGAACCGACAACTACCGACGACGAATTCGTCCTGAGCGCAGCTCAGGCCCCACGGTCCAACAAAACACCTCTGATCGCGATTGCGCTTCTGCTGGTCGTTGCGGCTGTCGCCTATTTTGCATATTCACAGTTCAAGGGCCACGCTGCGGCACCGGCGGCAACCGCGCCAGTCACGCAGAACTTCCCACCGACATTCGATGATCCCGCAACTTCCGGGCACCAAACGCAGCCTGCAACGATAGAGACGACTGCGGCTCCCGCAGCTCCGGTTGAGACTGCGGATCGGTTCGCGCGTCCAGCTCAAACCATCGCTCCAGATCGCGTCTCCACGCCAGCAGCGGCGAAACCAGCGCAACGACTGCCATTTCAGGTTAAGACTCAGTCGCAACGCTTAGATACATCGGCCGTACATCAAGAGGCCGCCCCTGAGGCACCTTCGATCACCGGCATCAGCGGAGCGAGTGGCACACAGGCTCTCGGCGCGATTGCAATGCCGGTTAACAAAGCCTTGGCGGCAGTTTCCCTTCAGCCCCAACGCGTTTCACAAGGAGTAACCGACGGCGACCTCATCAAGCGGGTGCAGCCCGTCTATCCAACCCAGGCTGTTCAAATGCATTTGGAGGGCACAGTCGTGCTCCTGGCAACGATTGGCAAGGACGGTAGCATTCGGAATATAAAGACGGTGAGCGGCTCGCCCACCCTGGCGCGGGCTGCGTCTGATGCGGTGCGCCAGTGGAGATATCATCCTTCCACACTGAACGGTGAACCCGTTGAAGTTGAGAGACAGATCAGCATCGCCTTCAAGGCTCCGAAGTAGGAGCAATTCCTAGAGCGTGTTTCATAAATCCGTTTTCAAAGGACACGGCTTCAGCCGTGCCGCTAAAGGCTGCTAAAACGCCCGGGCTTTAGCCCCTGCGAAGATAGGATGTTCCGCTAGGAAGCATTTATGAAACAGGCTCTAAGGCTTCGATTTGACCCTGTTGTCTTTCAGCCAATCTAAAAACATCTGCTCGTGCGACTTTCCGTTCGCCCGCAGAACATGGCGTAGCGTGTGGCCGCTTACAAAGTGGCAAATTTCTTCAGCAAGATTCTTGGCGTGATCTCCGGCGCGTTCCAACGACTGCGCCATGGATAACACTTGAATACTTTCGCGAGTTGGTTGCCCTTCGGGGTTTTCCACATGGCGAACAAACATCAAGTTGCGTAAGCGGTCAATTTCCGAATCTGCGCGCAGCACCGAGATGGCACGGTCGAGATCGCGCGTAGAAAACGCCTCACGAACGTCCACCAGCATCTTTTCCAATACGGAAGCAATCCGGATTAGGTCCTGAACATCTTGCGGCTCCAGCCTCGACCCGAGCGCGCGCGCACCGCTGGCAAACGTGGAGACCAGGTCGCCGATCCTCTCCAGATCGGTCATGAACTTCATACAGGAGAGCAACTCGCGACGCTGCGCGTCGGGGCCATTGCCCAAGGCATGCGTTAGACGCTCGTCGAGCTCTCGATCCAGCGCATCAAGCTCCTTCTCGCAGTCATCCACCGCCAGGAATAGAGAAGGGCTATTCGATGCGATGCCGTCCGCTGCATTGGAGACTGCGGTTCGTGCTACTTCGCATGCCCGCAAGGTCAGCTGTACCAGGTACGAATGCTCAGCTGCGGAATCAGTGATTGGATTTTCGGCCCGGGCCGCCATACTTTTCCCTCGCACTTGAGGCACGGCCTCGAAAAATCACACGAGCCTCAGGTTAAAGAATAGCGCTTGGAGGTTACAGGAAGATCACGGATACGTGAATGCTTAGTGAAAGCCCGTAGTGGCTCAGTTTTGTGCGCCACTACCGAAAGCCGAGGGGGCTTTACTGCTTCTCCAGCGTTTCCTCGATGGCTTGCTTGCTGCTCTTCTCGACGTTAATCACACGCCGCGCCGGCTTGAACCCGGAAGCAGTAATTTCGACGATGTAGTTGCCTGGATTGAGCAGGAATTCAGCTGGCGACAGCTTGTCAATCAAGCGCTGGTTCACGGATATCTGGGCGCCTTTCGGGTTCGTCCGAACCGCCACAGTGCCCATCCCCGCTTCCGTTTGATTTCCGCCCCAAAGCTTCTTAATCTTGTTCACGGTACGGATTTCGTCCGTGCTCCCCAGCGGTTTCAGGTGTGGCCCAAAGGTCAGAGTCGTACCCGGCACAGCGTCGGCCGTAGTGTTTTCATCAAGATAGCCCGGTTTGCGCACTAGAACAGTGTGGGGACCCTTCTCCAAAGTGACCTGGGCTGGCGTAACCCGGCCCGAATCATGCCCGTCGACCCAAATTGCTGCGCCCGAAGGGTCGCTACTTACTGCAACGGCGGCACTTACAGCGTTTAAATGAATGGCCAAAACGCTCTTGCTGCCGGAAGCGACGTTGAGAGGGCGCTCTTCGTTGGCATAGCCCTGCTTAGTCACGGTGACTGTGTGCTGGCCCGGAGCGATTCCGCTCAGTGTGAATGGCGTAACCCAAGTAGAATCAAAGCGCCCGTCAATCTGAACTTGTGCGCCTTGTGGCGTGGAATCCATCAGAATTTGCCCCGCAGCGGCCACAGGGATGGCCTTGGCTGCAACCTCTCTGGTTTTCCGAGCTCTCGGGCTGCTTGCAGCAGCAGCGGCGCTCCTGGGCGACCCCTCAGCGCGGGGTTGCGTCTCCGGTTGGCCAGCAGGCGCCGTTTCCTGGACCGAAGCATCTTGGGCTGGGGTTGCGTCCGCCGCAGGTTTTGCATCGGTGTCGACCTGCGCCGCAGGCTTCGGCGGAGGTATCGATCCTTCGTCGTCCGTAGTGTGCGTACGCACATAGAAAAATACAAGGCCAACGACCAGTAAGATGACCGCCAAGCCTCCGACCACACCGTGGACGAGAAGTTTGGTGTCCACTTCAGGCCTGGCTGGCAGGGTTAGCTTCTTCTTGCCGGAATCGTTCTTTTCGAACATCCGACCCGATTTTGAACTCGTGGGCGCAGGATCAGGTTCAGGCTCAGCAACCGGCTCCGGCGTCGGCGATATCGACGGCGCATACTGCTGTTTTAAGGGAGGAAGTTCGCTGATTTCTGAGAAACTACGCACACTGCCGCCGGCAGGCGCTTCGCCCGCCATCATCGGATCAAAACCGATCTTTGGGTGCGATGGCGCAGGCTCTGTTGAGCCAGGTTGGCCCGAAGACGCCGGTGGCGCAGCGCCGTTGGCTGCCTCTTCTTCCGCAACCCCGGCGGAGGCTCGAACTACAGGCCCGGCAAACCGGGGCGCTGGCTTCGCATCAATCTCAAGGTTGTCCGCGCCAGAATGACTTTGCGCTCCCGCAGCGGCTGCTGCGGCTTTGGCAACCGCGGGCGCCGCAATCTTGGGCGCTACTGGCGGTTTTGGCGCCAAACCTGCCGATTTCGGGGCTTCCTTGCAGCCTTCCAGCGCTACCAGCAATTCCCTGCCGCTCTGGAAGCGGTCTTCAGGATTCTTCGACAAAGCCTTTAGGATCAACTCGTTGAGAGCGGGAGTGAGCTTAGGATTTAGCTGGATCGGAGGAACTGGTGTCCCTTCAAGGATCTGCTTACGAACACTCTCCACATCCGACGGCGTGTCCACAACCTCCGACGGCGCATGTCCTATAGACATAGCGTAAAGAATGGCGCCCCAACTGTATAGATTCGAACGCGCATCTAGGGCTTCGCCGCGCACCTGCTCTGGCGATGCGTAGTAAGAGGCGGGAGATAACAGACCCAAGCTATCCTCTTCCGACCACATACCGGTAATGCCAAAACCCAGAACCTTAACTGTGCCATCCCACTGCACGAGAACGTTGGCTGGGTGCAGGCGTTTATGGATGACTCCGTGGCTAACGGCATGGTCCAGGCCGTTGCAAACCTGGCGGCTGATATCGACCATGTCCCAAACTGTAAAGCGTTCGCCTTTGGCCAGATTGGCCGCTATGGCGAATCCTTCGACGTACTCGGTGGCTGCGCAGAAGCGCCCGTCAATTTCTCCAGCGCCAAATAGCAATACGATGTTTTGATGGCTGAGGCTGCGCGTGCTTTCCGCCTCGTGTAGGAGTCGTTGCACAAGATCGGCGCGGTCGTCGCCTGCCAAATCGAGGTTGAAGGCTTTGAGCGCCACTGGCCGACTCGTTGCTGTATCGGTGGCTTTGTAAACCGACGAATATTGGGAGTGCGCAACTTCGCTGATGATTTCAAAACGCCCAATCTTGCTCGCAGACATTCCAGCCCTCGTAAGTACAAGCTTTTGCCAGACGCTTTCAGGGGGATGGAAAGTCGCTGTATTCGGCCTTGGGGGGCGGCCTATAAAATGATACCTGCACTCAGAGGTGCGTCCGAGTTACGGAGGTCACTGGCGAACCGTTTCCCAAGATTTTGCGTACACTTGGTAGGTACATCCAGAGACACATCTGGGTACGTACCCGAAATATCGCCTAAGCAACTTTCATGACCCTGACCCATTTCGTCACCAAAAACGCATTTCGCAACAAGCGCCGCAGCTTGCTGACCGTAGGAAGCATTACTTTCTCCCTGCTCCTGCTGACGCTGATGATGACGATTTGGCGAAGCTTTTACCTTGATAAAGGCAGTGAAGATTCGGCACAGCGACTCATGACCCGTCACAAGGTTTCGCTGGCTAACTTTTTGCCCGAGTTTTACCGTCAGCGGATTCGATCCATTCCTGGCGTGACGCATGTTGTGCCCATCACGTGGTTTGGCGGCAAATATAAAGACGACAAAGCAGAGAACTTCTTTGCCCAGTTTGGCACCGACCCAACGGAGTTTTTTAAGGTTTACACCGACTATAAAATTCCGCCGGAGCAAGCTGCTGCCTGGCAGCACGACCGAGCGGGCGCCATTGTAGACGAGCACATGGCCAAGAAATATGGCTGGAAGGTCGGGGATAAGATCACGCTCAAGGGCACGATCTTTCCCATGAATCTTGAGCTCACAATTCGAGGAATCTACAATCCTCCCACGTCCACCGATACGCTGTACTTTGATGCCAAGTACGTAGAGGAATCGGTGCGCTGGTTTAGAGGCAGCGCGGGCTTGTTCGCCAGTCTGGCCGACTCGCCGCAGAGCGTAGGGCGGGTTGCAACGACAATCGACGATGCTTTTCGCAACTCGCCGCAGCCGACCAAGACGGAAAGTGAGAAAGCGTTTCTCCTCGGATTTATCAGCATGTTGGGCAATGTGAAAGCCTTCATCTTATTTATCTGTGGAGCCGTGGTATTTGCCATTCTGCTGGTTTCCGCGAACACGATGGCGATGTCGATTCGCGAGCGCACGCGCGAAGTGGCCGTTCTGAAAACGTTAGGCTTCCCGCGCAAGACCATCCTCGCGCTCTTTATCGGCGAAGGCGTAACGCTGGCACTGGTGGGCGGTTTGATTGGCTCGCTTGGAGCGACCGGACTGGTGGGACTGGTCGCAAAAGGCGGAGGCTTCTTCGCTGGATTGAGCGTGACGCCCGGAACCATGGGCGTGGCTTTGCTGGTCGCCGGCCTGGTCGGATTTCTGAGCTCCTTCGCGCCTTCGTACACTGCGTCGCGTCTCAATATTGTGGAGGGTCTGCGCCACATCGGCTAAGGGCAATATGGCGATTCCCATCAGCTACAACCTGCGGAATATGCGGCTACGCAAGGGCCTGACTGCCATGACGGCGTTGGGGATTGCCTTGACCGTGGCAACCGCTGTTTTCTTGATGGCACTGGTGGCCGGGCTCAACAAGGCATTTGCAACCACCGGAGACGCGCAGAATGTTCTGGCGCTGCGCAAAGGCTCCGATGCGGAAATGAATGGCGGCTTTTCCCTCGACACCGTGCAAACGTTGCGAAGCCTTCCCGGCGTGGCTAAAACTGCGGATGGCCAGCCCATGGTGTCGGGAGAACTCGTAACCATCATCGTGCTGCCACGAAAAGACGGCACCGGAGAGGTGAACGTGACGGTGCGTGGCACCAGGCCGGTGGGCATTGCGATTCGTCCGAATATCAAGTTGGCGGAGGGCCGCTGGTTCCATTCCGGCCAGCGCGAGATCGTGGTCAGCAAGTCGATTCACGGGCGCTTCGCACAGTCCGACATTGGCCAAAGTATGCGTTTTGGAAAAGGCGATTGGACCGTCGTCGGCGTTTTCGATTCTGGCGGATCGGCCTACGACTCCGAAATTTGGGGTGACGTGAACCAGATGCAGTCGGATTTTGATCGCATGGGCGGCGTTTCGTCCGTTTACCTGCGTGCCGTAGATACTGCTTCTGCCGTGACGCTGGCACAGCGTATTAACGATGACCAGCGGCTGCATCTCGACGGCGTTCTGGAGACGGCGTATTACGGCAAGCAAACCAAATCCGGCGATACGATTAAGTTTGTCGGCACGTTTGTGGCGTTCATCATGGCGATCGGCTCGTCGTTTGCGGCCATGAATACGATGTACGCCGCAGTGGCCTACCGTTCGCGTGAAATCGCTACACTCCGTATTCTTGGCTTCTCGCGCTTCAGCATCCTGACATGCTTTGTTCTGGAATCGCTGCTACTCTCGCTGCTCGGCGCTGCGGGTGGCATTTTGATGATGATTCCATTCAACGGCATGCAGACGGGCACGCAGAACCAATCGACGTTCAGTGAAGTTGTTTTTGCGCTGCACATGACACCTGGCGTGGTGATTACTGCCGTTCTGTTTGCCGTCACGATGGGCTTCATCGGCGGGCTTGCGCCTGCGTGGCACGCGGCTCGGCAGGAAATCTTAGTCGCTTTGCGCGGCTAGTTTCGGCGGGTCGTTTTTCCAGTTTTGATATTTTGAATTTGTGGAGTCTGTAAATTTTATGTCCGCCGATACAACACAAAAAGATTTGGAAAATCTTCGCATTGATCGCTCGCAGCGCACCAGCACGGAGGTTCGTACGCCGCTGTGGTCGCGCCGCTACATTCTGATTGGCACCGGCGTTGTGGTGTTGCTCGTCCTGCTCAAGCTGATCTCTTCCGTGGTTTCCGGGAACGCGGTGGAAGTGGAGACTGCGCGCGCCAGCTCGGAGACGAACACTGTCCTTTCTGCCAGCGGATACATCGTCGCGCATCACAAGATCAACGTGAATTCCAAAGTCACGGGTCGCGTTGCGTCAATCAGCGTGGAAAAAGGCGACCAGGTCAAGCAAGGTCAGATTCTGGTGCGCCTCGAAGACCAGGAATTTCGGGCACAGGCTCAGCAGGCGCGCGGTACGGTAGAGATCGCAGTAGGACGGCTGCACGAATTGCAGAACGGATCGCGTCCGGAAGAAATTCAGCAGGCGGATCACAATCTGGCGGAAGCGCGAGCCACGATGGTGAACGCCAAAATCTCCCTGGACCGTACGAAAGATTTAGTCAGCCAAGGTGTGATGTCCAGGCAGGCACTCGACGATGCGACCGCAAAATACGATTCCAGCCAGCAGCGCGTAAATTCGCTAGAACAGAATTACAGCCTGTCCAAAATTGGCCCGCGTTCGGAACAAATTGAACAGGCGCGCGGCAGCCTGAGGCAGGCGCAAGGGCAATTGGCTTACGCTCTGTCCCAGCTAGAAGCAACGCTTATTCGCGCCCCGGTAAGCGGCACGATTCTGGAACGCACGGCCGAAAAAGGCGAACTCATTACCGCACAATTTGCCAGCGCGGCGGAGGGTGGACCCCGCGGATCGGTGGTGGCACTCGCGGATTTGAACGATCTGCAGGTCGAGCTCGATATTAGTCAAGACGACTTCGCCCGCCTGGGGGCCAAGCAAAAAGGCATTGTCGCTGTGGATGCCTTTCCCGATCGCAAATACGAGGGCGTGATCGCGGAGATTTCTCCTGAAGCCAATCGGCAAAAAGCTACGGTGCAAGTGAAGGTCCAGATTTTGAATCCGGATACCTACCTGCGTCCGGAGATGAACGCCAGCGTTAAGTTTCTGCCGAAAGACGGCGAGGTGCATACGTCGGGCGTGTTTGTTCCGACCTCTGCTGTACGTGATCGCGAAGGCAAGAAATTTGTGTTTCTCGTGGACGGCAGCAAGGCCGTTCGGAAAGACATCACCGTGATCGGCCCCCGCAGCGGAGGTTATGCCGTGGAAGGCGTCAAGGAAAACGATCAAGTTGTTACCACGGCGCCCGCCGCGATTAAAGACGGCGATTCCATCAAGCTGAAGGCGCAAAAATGAGCGCTGTTTCTGAAATTCAGAATGCGGGAAACGGTGCGGTGGGAAACCGCAACATCGTCGTGCAGGCTCGCGGCGTGAGCAAGATTTTTCGGCGCGATGCGTTCGAAGTCACAGCGCTCGACAACGTCTCCATTGATATTGCAGCGGGCGAGTTTGTCGCGCTGATGGGCCCGTCGGGATCCGGCAAGACAACACTGCTGAATATGATCGCTGCCATCGACCGCCCAACCTCAGGCCAGTTGCTGGTCCTGAGCGAAGACATTTTCCTGCTCAACGACGAGCAAACGGCCCGCTGGCGCAACGAGCACGTCGGCTACATTTTCCAGACTTTTAATCTGATGCCGGTTCTAACCGCGTTTGAGAACGTTGAGCTCCCGCTGCTGCTCACAAATCTGACCCAACAACAACGTCGAGATCACGTTACAACCGCGCTCCGGCTGGTCGGACTCGGTGATCGCATGCATCATTTGCCCAGGCAGCTTTCCGGCGGGCAAGAGCAGCGCGTGGCAATTGCGCGCGCCATAGTCACGGACCCTACGCTGATTATTGCGGATGAGCCGACAGGCGATTTGGATAGCCATTCGGCAACAGAAGTATTGGAGATTTTAAAACGCTTGAATGAGAATTTCCAAAAGACAGTTGTGATGGTCACGCACGATCCGCACGCCGCATCCTACGCGCACGTAGTTCGGCATCTGGAAAAAGGAATGCTGCTGCCCATCGGCGGCTAGAACGCTTATGCTGGAATTGCAGCCTTGCGGTCCGCACTCCACACCCAAGCGCGCCGTCCCCGCTCGTTGAGTGTCCCTTCAGCCTCTCCGTACTCCACCAACCTGTTCAGCACTGTGGTTAGCGAGGCCAGCGGATCTTTATGGCGCTCCAGCACGGCTGGCATCCGATCCTTCATCCAGGCACACACCTCGCGCACCGTGAGCGGGCGTTGCGCTTCCATGAGTACCGTTCGGCAAGCTTGCGTAAACCCCGGTGCACGCCCCGGAGGCTTGCGATCCACCATTTCCAGCAATTCATTGCTCAGAATCTCATCTCCAAACAGATTGGCTAAGCCTGAAATTGCCCGCTTCACGGTGCCAATCCGTCGCATCAGAACCGAACGCTGCTGCAGCAATCCGCGCAGTTCCTCCTGCGCCTGGCGCAACACTTGCTGCACCGAAGCGCTTGCTATTTCCGTTCGATTGAGGACCGCCCCGTTGACGGCCGTAATTGGGTGCGAACTCATTTCCAACCACCTCCACCGCGTACCCTAGGGCTAGTTACGAAACTCCCCGCCAAAAGGTTCCCCGGTTCGTTCCCTTGATTTGAAATCCGAGCGAAACCCGGGGGCCTAACCCGTTGTTTCTATAGGAAGCAGCTAGGGTCGCTTTGGTTAGCGGCCCATTTCCGCAAGTAGCGTTCGACCTCGCCAATGAACTGGAGTAACGTTGGCGGTTCACAATATTACAAATACTCTGGTAGAAGTCGTCGTTCTCCGATAGCTTCTATCAGGTCGTCACGAAATGGAATTGAACCCCAGGGGCACCATCCAACTTCTCGCCGAGCAAGCCCAGTACATTACGGGCGCGACCGGAGCAGCCGTCGCGCTGCAAATCGGTGCGGAAGCCGAGATGGTTTGCTGCGCCAGCGCAGGAATCACCGCCCCTCCGGTAGATTCGCGTGTGGAGATTTCAGGTAGTTTTTCCGGTGAATGCGTTCGAACCCGTCAATTGCTGCGCTGCGACAGTGCGGATTCCGACGAGCGCGTCGACATCGAAAGTTGTCGATTGCTGGGCATTGCCTCCATCATTGTGATGCCGCTGCTGCAGGGCGACCGCGTCGCTGGACTGTTTCAGATTCTCTCCATTCAAAAACACGCCTTCCAGGATCGGGACGTGAGCGCGCTCAAACGAATTGGCGCGATGATCGAGGCCTTGATCCCCAGCTTCGATCCGCTGGCGGCTCCCGTTGAAGAAGCGCAGGCTGCCGCGATTCCGCAGCCTAGGCGCTGGCTACGCACTCCGATCGGAGTGCGGATCTCAGCGACAACCCTGCGCTCGGGAGTCCCTGAAGAAATCCCCGGCCGCACCAAGGATGTTTGTGAAAAGGGGATGGGACTCGTCCTGGCGGGACAACTGGCACCGGGCGAAGGCGCAATTGTGGAGTTCCTACTCCCGTTCGCACAACAGTCCATCCGTCGGCGCTCCGTCGTCCGCCACCAAAAAGGATTGCTGCACGGCCTGGAGTTTGTCGACGAAAAGGCCGAGCAATCCCCCACCCGACAGGAAGTCCGCACGCCCCTCTTCATGCTCCCTAAAATCCTCGCCGGACATCAGTAAAAGACCTTAGTCGTCGGGCCACGGCATGCCTTCTCCGCACCCGCGCGGACCCGGACCTGCGGGTTGAGTTCGCGTGCTCCATATTGCACTCCGAAGAGCAAATGGTTGTCAAATTTTTACTTTTAAGACAATGCAACGTGTGATTGCGGCCCAAAGCAACCCTGCCGCGCGTTACCCAATCAGAGGTGATAGCTATAAAATTTTCCTCAGGAGTATCACCGTGAAACGCTTTCTTTCCCTCCCCCTCTTTGGTATCGCTGCGCTTGCCCTGAGCACGATCTTATTCACAACCGGCTGTGGTAATGACGCCAGGGCCCGCGTGCGCGTCGTGCATGCTTCCCCCGACGCTCCGAACGTCGATGTCTTGCTGGACAACAAAGCTGTGCTAACCAACGTGGCTTATAAGGCTGCCTCTGCGTACCTGACCATCGGCGCTGGACAACACACGGCCAAGGTTAACGTCGCTGGCACCCAAACCACGGTCATCACGGAGTCGGGCGTTTTCGCTGGCAAGTCGGATACGACGATTCTAGCCGTGGACAAAGTCGCAAACATCGTCGGCCTCGTCCTGACCGACAACAACACGGCTCCTACAAGCGGCAACGTGAAAGTACGGGTGATTCACGCAGCGCCTTCCGCGCCTGCGGTCGACGTTTACGTTACCGCCCCTGGCGCTGACCTCAACACGGCAACGCCAGCCGTAGCCAACGCCGCCTTCAAGGATGTCTCCGCATACCTTAGCGTTGTTGCGGGCAGCTACCAAGTGCGCGTGACCCCAACGGGCGCCAAGTCTCCTGTGGTCATTGACTCAGGAACGGTAGCCCTGACCGCTGGCCAATCCGTACGGTTGTAGCACTGGATGCGGACGCCACCGGGACATCATTCACTGCGATCATCCTGCCTGATTTGAAGTAAGCTCCAACTGTCCATCCAATTCGCCCTGGCGGTGCCGATTCTTAGGCGCTGCCAGGGCGTTTTTTATTCTTACCGCCATTCCAAACGATTTCGGCAGGTTGCCCCCCAATCTAGCTGCCGGACTGGTATCCTTGAGGGTCGGCAAGGTTTTTGGGGAAAACTAGCGGGTTTCGGCAACCCGCGCGCCTAAGTTCGCGCATCTAACCGCTTTGTCGCGAAGGTGGCCCAGCGGAGCTGGAAGCTCAATCCCTAGAGGAGTTACTGATGAGAAAGGTTTTATCCGTTTTCGCACTTGGTGCGACTTTGCTGGTCCTAGCCTCTTGCGGCAACAATCCGCGAGCCTTCTTGCGCATCGTGAATGCCGCCCCTGGGATGACCACCACTCC
>JANXUC010000083.1 GCA_025352065.1 Acidobacteriaceae bacterium
TTTCGCATCCTTGGCCGTCCCCGCGCTTTCTTACACGGGCAACCTATGGAGTTGGACTCCGCAAATCCGCGTGGAGCGACGCTTCACTCTCTCAGAAAACTCCAGCGTAATTCTGCAAGGCGGAATCCTCGACAACCTCACCGGCGCTTTCCCCACCGATAGCTACTTCCGCACTCCACAAGCGGGAGAAAATTCACGGCAGCCCGCCTACGCTTCCCGTATTGCCTGGTCGCGCAATGTGTTCGGACAAAAACTAACGGTCGGCGGGGCAGGCTACTTCGGTCGCCAAAATCGCAGTTTTGGTCGCAACATCAACAGTTGGGCTGGTATGACGGACTGGAATCTCCCACTCAGCCGTACTCTTTCATTCAGCGGGAAGTTCTATCGCGGGCAGGCCCTCGGCGGACTGGGCGGCTCGAATGGACGCAGCGTTACATTCTACGGCGATCCGGCTTTGCAAACTACTCCCGTCATTCCCCTGAATGGCATGGGTGGATGGTCGCAGCTCAAATTCCGTCCCAAAACCGCGCTTGAATTCAATGCAGCGTTTGGACAGGACAGCACTTTTGCTAACGATGTCAGTGCCGGATTCGTGCCGGGGAAGGGCTATTTCTCCACCATAATCCGCGCTCGTGGTGCCCTGGCGAACATTATCTTCCGGCCTCGCTCGGACCTGCTTTTTTCCGCGGAGTACCACCATTTGAATAGTCTGGCGCTGTACGACGACCGTCACTCCGCAAATCAAGTTAATCTAATCATGGGCGTACTCTTCTAGACGGTTGTTGAAAAACTCTAGAAGTTTGTCATTCCGAACAGTTCTATCGTGAGGAATCTGCTCTTCGACCGACTATTACAGCAACCTCAATGCCTGCCCGCCGATTCTTGTCGCTGATCCTGCTAGTGTTCGGAGTGTGCGGGGTGCTGCCTGCGCGCGCGCAGGAACTCCTCGTGACCGGCCATGTCGATTTGATTGGTCCGAACGGCAAGGTGTGGAGAGGCGGACAGCAAAGCGATACGGTCGTGTGGCTGACGCCGCTGCAGCCGTCGCAAAACCAGGAAAGTCCGCCAACGCCAGTCGTGCATTTAACGCAAAAGAACAAGAACTTCGATCCTCATGTGCTAGTGATTCCTGCGGGAACCTCGGTTGAGTTTCCCAATCACGACCCCTTTTTCCATAATGTTTTCTCGCTCTTCGACGGCAAACGCTTCGATCTCGGCCTTTACGAAGCGGGTGGTACGCGCTTCGTGCACTTCGAGCGGGCAGGTATCAGCTACATCTTCTGCAACATTCATCCGGAAATGAGCGCCATTGTAATCGCTCTTTCGACCCCCTACTATGGCCGGACGGATAGCTCTGGAAATCTTACGATTCGCGCGGTGCCTGCGGGTCGCTATGTCTTGCACGTGTGGAGCGAACGGGCGGTGCCGGAAGCTGCGGGAGCGTTGACGCGAGAGGTAACAGTAGCCGACGATTCATCTTCGCTCGGTTCGATCAAGCTCCAGCTCACAACCGACGCACTCCCACCGCACAAGAACAAGTACGGGCGGGATTACGACAAGCCCGTGCCTTCCAACCCCGTTTACGAACAGCCCTGAACATCGCCTAGTTTTGCACCTGCCGGATTCGCGCGATGTCTTCCGGAGTAGTTCCACAGCAGCCGCCGATCCAGTGGGCACCCTCAGAGCGCCATTCGCAGGCCAAATCTTCGATGGCCGCGCTTCGACTCTCAGGTCCCATCCACTGCCGACTGCTGGCATCCCACCGGCGTCCCGCGTTGGGGTAGACGACAATGGCCTTCGCGGTGACCCCGCAGGCCTCGCGAATCAGTGAAGTGACATGTTGCGGCGGCGTGCAGTTGACGCCGATTGCCACCACTTGCTGAGCTTGGTTGAGCAGGCGAACGCAGTCTCTGAACTCTTCACCATGTCCCACATGTTTACCATCGAGACAGGCGAAGGTAAACCACGCTTGCGCATTCGGCAGGCGTTCCAAGCAATGCAGAATGGCTTCCGCTTCGAGTAAGGATGGGATGGTCTCGCAGGCCAGCAGATCGGGCCCCGCATCAGCCAGAATTTCCATACGCCGAGCGTGGAATTCCACGAGGTTCGCGAAGCTGACACCGTAGTTTCCGTGAAACTCAGAGCCGTCAGCCAGGGCCGCTCCAAAGGGGCCGACGGAAGCAGCTACGAGCGCGCGCCGGTGGTGGGTTGCCTGGAATTCTGATCGGGCGTTCTTGGCGACCTCAACCGACTGTCTTAGCGTGCGTTCAGTATCGTCCTCGGAGAGGCCAGCGGTTTTGAAGCCTGCGAAAGAAGCCTGGTAGCTGGCAGTAATGATGCAGTCTGCGCCAGCTTCCAGAAAACTGCGATGGGCTCGATGAACCTGCTCCGGGTAATTGCGCAAAACCTGCGCGGACCAGAGAATTCCCGAAGTGTCGCAGCCTTGCCGTTCCAATTCCGTACCGAGGCCGCCGTCCAGAGTCATGTTGCCGCGAAGGGCTTGATCGAGAGTCATGAGGGAAGCCTGCGCTGCAGTTGAACCGGCGAGCGCCTACGCGTGAACTTCTTCTCGCGCCGCGTAGTGCGAATCCACATACTGGTCCAGAATCTTGATGAACTCCTGAACAATCGCATCGCCGCGCAGAGTCGTAAACAAGCGCCCATCCACATAAACCGGAGCCGTTGGAGCCTCAAACGTTCCAGGTAAAGAAATTCCAATATTAGAATGCTTCGACTCGCCAGGCCCGTTGACCACGCATCCCATTACAGCCAGCTTCATTTCTTCCACGCCGGTGTATTTCATTTTCCAGACAGGCATCTGCTCGCGCAGGTAGGTTTGAATATCCTGCGCCATCTCCTGAAAGAACACGCTGGTCGTGCGACCGCAACCGGGGCAGGCTGTAACCTGCGGCATAAAGCTACGTATGCCGAGTGATTGCAGAATCTGCTGCCCGCAGAGAACTTCTTCCGTGCGGTCGCCATTCGGTGCGGGCGTGAGCGAAACGCGAATTGTATCGCCAATCCCTTCCTGCAAAACCACGCCAAGCGCCGCTGTGGAGGCGACGATGCCCTTCATGCCCATGCCCGCTTCTGTGAGTCCCAAATGCAGCGGATATTCGCAACGCTTCGCCAATTCGCGGTACACGTCAATCAAATCCTGCACGCCGCTGACCTTCGCGCTGAGAATAATCTGATCCGGTCGCATTCCGTACTTTTCAGCAATCTCCGCCGACTTCAGCGCACTGACGACCATGGCTTCCATCATCACGTCGCGCGCGTCTTTCGGTTCGTCAAGCTTCGAATTCTCGTCCATCATCGACGTCAACAGCGATTGATCCAGCGATCCCCAGTTCACGCCAATGCGCACGGGCTTCTGATTCTCCACCGCAACTTCAATCATCGCGCCAAAGTTCGTATCGTCCTTGCGCCCAATGCTGACGTTCCCCGGATTAATGCGATACTTCGCCAACGCCCGCGCGCACGCCGGATACTTCTTCAGCAACAAATGCCCGTTGTAATGGAAATCGCCGATGATGGGAACATGAACGCCCATCTTCTCCAGGCCGTCAAAAATATGGGGCACCGCCGCCGCCGCGTCGTCATTGTTCACGGTCACGCGAACGAGTTCCGAGCCAGCTCGAGCGAGCGCGGCAACCTGCTGAATAGTGCCCGGAATATCCGCCGTATCCGTGTTGGTCATCGACTGAACAACAACCGGAGCATTCGAGCCGACCAGAACTCCGCCAACGTTCGCGGTATGAGTTTTCCTGCGCTGTGCAATAGCCATAAAGCCTTATTTTACCATGTGGAAATGCAGGGTTCGGATGCTACGAGGGAGGTTGATCTGGGGTCTTGTGCCACCAAATGTACTACGACAACGAGTGAAGCAAAAAGGAGTGCGGCCATCCGCAGACCCGCCTGCCTGCTAGTTTCGTCGTCAAACAAATTAACCACCATTGCAGAGGCTGCCAGCAACCCGAGGAATAATATGACTTTCCTTCGCATCGAGCGATCTCAGACCCTACGGCACCCTGCCGCCGCTGAAGAACACCTTCGTTACATCGTTGAACAGCACAACCGATGCAAATACGATCAGGCACACAAACGCCACCTGGTAGATGCGTTCCTTCACCGGCAAACTTACGTCGCGACGCAACAGGCCTTCGATCAGCAGGAACAGAATCATGCCTCCGTCAAGAATCGGGATAGGCAGGAGGTTAAACAATCCCAGTTGCAGGCTAATGGCTGCCGTAAGTTCCAGCAGCGGCACCCACCCCTTCTTCTGCGCAGCTCTGCCCGCTTCCTGGCCAATACGCAGAGGCCCGTCCATTTGCTGAATAGAGACCTTGCGCTGCACCAGCTTGCCTATGAGATCCAACAGAAGAAAAGAGTTCGTCCGCGCGTATTCCAGCGACTTCTGGAATGCCGTGCCAACGGGAAGAGCCTTTACTTTCTGCGGGTTGGACGCCATCCCGATCCGGTAGATCGGTTGCGGATGGCCTTCCGTTTGTATGAGCTTGGGTTGGACCGAAATGCTCATGGGCTGGCCGTTGCGCAAGACGCTTAAAAGAACGGGCTGTCCCTTCGCATCCTGCAGAGCTTTGAGCATCGCCGACATCGAGCCGACGTGCGCGCCATTCACGGAAAGCACTTCGTCGTCCAGGCGCAGCCCTGCTTTTCCCGCAGGCATGCCCTCCTCCAGCGAAGTGATCTTCATCGGATACTCCGCGCTCCAGCCCGCATCGCCAGCGCGCGCAGTGCCTATGGCGTCCGGAACAACGGTGACCGACAGCATCTGCGTCCCACGTTGCGCAGTTACGGCTAACGGTTGGCTCGCGTTGTACAGCTCTTTGTAGAAGACCTTTTCCCACGTTGGGTTCTGTATGCCATCGATGGAGGTAATGCGGTCACCCGCTTGCAGTCCTGCCTTGGCAGCCGCGCCGTCCGGTTCCACCCAACCCAGCACGGCCGGCTGGTCAAAGAACACAGGCATGTCGTAG
>JANXUC010000095.1 GCA_025352065.1 Acidobacteriaceae bacterium
ACGGCGGCAAGACCTGGCAACCCACGCTTAGGACGCCTGCTCTCCTGGACACGCATCCTTGGGCTCCGTTTCCTTCCGCAGTTGTCGACGGAGAATTGCTGACCGCAACTGTCTCATCGAACCGCGTCAACTTGCTTCGAGCTGGGAGAGGCGCGGAGCCGAAGACTCAGTCTGCAGGACTACCGGTACATGCCCCCAGTGCGGACCAATTAAGCTTCATCAGTCCCGAACGTGGGTGGCTTCTGGCGGGCTACTGGCTGCTATCGACGAGCGACGGTGGCGTTAGCTGGACCGACGTTACGCCAACTGGAACGGTTCCGGCCTTGGCCTCCTCTGCGGGAACTTGGAGCAAAAACCCCATTCATCCAGAGGTGGCCTCCTTTCCCGCAGCCGATCTCGGATCATTTCCCGCGTCCGGGAGCTCCGTTAGCACGCACCTGGGCTTCGACACCTTCCCAACCCCACCGACCTCGACTATGCAAACATGGTGGAACTCCAGCCCGTATTACGATGTGTCCATCTACCTGTATGGTTCTCCAAACAAGAGCACCAACAAGATCAATTACCCTACAACACAATGGCTCTCAACGGTCGAGGGCTACGGCTGGGGTGTGATTCCGATTTGGTTTGGTCTGCAATCGTCCTGCGTGACCAACCAGCCTGTCATCACCCAATTCTTCGGTCCAACCACCGCGGACGCCAGCACACAAGGGGCCCAGCAAGCGGACTTGGCGGTGGCGGCGGATAAGGCGCTTGGCATTACAGGCTGGCATCATATATACCGACATCGAAAACTACACCGTGAATAGTACGTGCAGCCCTCTGGTTCAGGCGTATGTTGACGGGTTTGTCAGCGAGATTCACGTGTACAGTGGGTATCTTGCCGGGGTGTATGCGAATTCTGGCCCGATCAACGCCGACATCTCCACCGCGAGCACTCCTCCAGACGACATCTGGATAACCAAGACCACTTCTTCTACGAAGCCTCAGGTCACGGTCTGGAACCAGGGAATCAGCGACACCCTTTGGCCGAACAACCAGCGGATTCACCAGTTTGTCATTGACCAGACTGGCGTGACTTTCGGTGGCGTGGCCTTCAGCCCCAGTGTCGACGAGGATATCGACAACGGGCCAGTGCTGAACGCCAACGCTGGGGTCAAAACACATTCCTCCTACGTTTACACGAGCATTGACTGCACCAACCTCGGCGCTTTCCTGCTGAATAACAACACGGTTCAGAGTACCTTTCAGTACCCCGGCGCGATCCAGACTGGGGCGGACGGCATTAACGACTTCGGGCAGGTTGTGGGCTGGTACAAGGACTCGAACCAGGCCTACCATGGTTTTATCGCGGTTCCGCAGTAATCCATCCAGCATGGTCTCGCGTTGGGATATGAGCGTCGCTCTTCCAAATGACAAGTGATAAGACTTGCAATAACTCCATAACAAATACGAAAAAAAGGGGATCCGAAGTTTCGGATCCCCCTTCATACTCGTGCGCTGTTTACGAACCTACTTCAGCGTGATCGAATCCTTCAGCTTGAACGACAGAGCCGTTTCCGCCGGGAAGGCTACATCTTTGTTGCCTGTGTAGGCCGCGCCAGCCGTGCCTGCACCGCCGCCCGCCAGAGCGCCGATGCCAGCGCCCTTGCCTCCGCCAGCCAAGCCGCCGATCAGCGCGCCCAACGCAGCGCCCCCGCCGCCGATCATCAGGTTGCGTTTGCCTTTGCCCTTCACGACCTTAGCCACCGTGCTGGTCGATAGGGGGTAGGACTTGCCTTTGATGTCAATCGAAGTCAGACGAACCGCCAGGCGGCCTTCGCCCTTGAATTTGCTCAGTGATTTTGCGTCGGTGACTTCGCCGGTTACAGCCGATCCAGCTGGTATGGCTTCCACGCCATCCACGGAAACAGCCCGAGACAGCGAGCCATTGAACGACTGGCCTGGCGCAGCCGTCTTCGCGTTGACGGTTTCACCCAAACGGACAGTTAACGTGGTGCCCGCGGGAACTACAACCACTTTCGGCGCGACGGCTTCCTTCACGGCATCGGCAGCTTTGCTGGCTGTGCTCTTGGCGGCGTCGGCAGTCTTGCCTGCGGCATCCTTGGTCGCGTCCGCAGCCTTGCCCGCCGCGTCTTTGGTGGCATCCACCGCGTTGCTGGCGGCGTTTTGAGCTTGTTGCGCTGCGTTCTGCGCAGCATCCTTGGCAGCATCTTGCTGCTTTGTGCAGCCGCTGTAGGCGAACATTGTGGAAAGAGCGAAAGCTAGAACTAGAGATTTAGATCGCATATTGCACACCCCTTGGTGAGATTGGGAAAGCTTAAACGGCGGTTGTTGGGATGTCAATTTCGTGCGGTATTTTGCAAGCGGACATTTAGGGGCAGAGGTCGGGTATTGTTAAAGAAAGACAATTGAAAGAACGATTATGAAGAAGCGCAAGATCGCGGTCGTTACAACTTCGCGCGCCGATGCGGGTCACCTGCATTGGATATTGAAAGACCTTGCTGCACATCCGCAAGTGGATTTGCGGCTCATCAGTATGGGCGCGCATCTCTCGCCGGAATTTGGCCACACTGGCCGGGAGTGGCACGAAAAAGGGTTGCGTCCGAATGCCACGATTGAATGCCTGCTGAGTTCCGACACCGACGTTGGTATGGCAAAAACAATCGGTGTTGCGATGATGGGGTTGGCCGATGTTTTGGGCGAGATGCGGCCTGACATCCTGCTGATCACCGCTGACCGCTATGAGATGTTAGCGCCAGCAGCGGTTGGGTTGGCGCTGCGCATTCCGATGGCGCACATTGAAGGCGGAGAGATCAGTGAAGGTGCTATCGACGACGCCGTGCGCAACGCTTTGACCAAGATGAGCCATCTGCATTTTGCCTGCACGCGACGTGCGCGCGAGCGCATTATCGAAATGGGCGAGGAGCCGTGGCGAGTGCATTTCACTGGAAGCCCTTCGCTGGATCAGCTGCGTCGCGAGCGCCTTTTGACCCGTGAACAATTGGAACGCGAACTTGGCGTTGCGGTTGGGCAGAAGACGGTTGTGGTGGTCTATCACCCGGTAACTCTGCTGCGCGACACCACTCGAGAGTCTGCAGCGCTGTTTTCGGCGTTGAGCGAAGTTGCAGCGCCTCTGATCTTCGTCTATCCCAACGCGGACGCAGGGAGCCGCAAGCTGATTGAACGCACTCGAAAATTTGTGGCGCGACGCCGTAACGCTCGGATCTTTGTAAATCTGAATCACCGCGTCTACCTCAGCCTGCTCAAGCATTCAGCGGTGATTGTCGGGAATTCCAGTAGTGGAATCATAGAAGCCGCGTCTCTCGGACTGCCCGTCGTGAATGTTGGTGTTCGCCAGAAAGGCCGGGATCACGCTGCCAACGTCCTTGACGTTCCTGCGTCGGCTTCCGCCATTCGCAAAGGACTTGCCCAATGTATGCCAAGTTTTCGGGCTGCCGTGCAAGGAATCGAGAACCCCTATGGCGATGGCCACGCTGCCGAGAAGATCGTCAAATTGCTCACCACTGTTTCATTGGGAGAAAGCCTCCTCTTTAAGAAAAACATGTTAGCGACGCAATCCTGAGTATCTGCCCAGAAATAGAAACCTATGAAGATTCCGTTAGCGAAGCCGCAAGTTTTGGAGCCCGATATCGACGCGGTCGTGCGTGTGTTGCGTACGCCGCAACTTGCGTTGGGCCCGAAGCTCGTTGAGTTCGAAGAAGCCATCGCGGCCTATGTGGGCTGTCCTTTTGCTGTGGCTGTCAATTCGGGAACATCCGCACTACATTTGGCTGTACGGTGTCTCGATTTGAACGAAGGCGACGAAGTCATTGTTCCATCTTTCGCATTTCCCGCCGTTGCTAACGTGTTGCTGCAAGAACATCTGACTCCTGTTTTCGTGGAGATCGACGCCAGGACGTTGAATATTACGGCGGCGGCCATTGAGGAAGCGGTTGGGCCTAAAACCCGCGCGGTCATCGTCGTGCACACGTTCGGGTACCCGGCGGAAATGGATACCATCTGCGAAGTTGTGGGTAAGCACAAGCTGGCGCTAATTGAAGATGCCTGCGAAG
>JANXUC010000117.1 GCA_025352065.1 Acidobacteriaceae bacterium
GGGTCGTCGGACCCATGGCGCGTACGGTGGCCGATCTGCGGCTGCTATTTGAAGTCATGGCTGGCTACGACGATGCCGACGCGGCCTCGGCTCCCGTAGCGCTGCGTCCACCGTTTGCCCGGCCCGCCCAGGAGCATTCGATTGGATATTTCGAAGATGACGGACGTACGGCAGTCACTCCCGAAACTCGTGCCACGGTTCGTTCCGCCGCCGAAGCTCTCACGCAATCAGGCTTTACGGTCGCTCCGTTCCGTCCCGACCACCTAGAGCAGGCCCGTGACCTATGGTGGAAATTCTTCGGCATGGCGGGCGGTATGTTGCTCAGTCCAATGGTCAAAGGCAACGAAGCCGACGTGAGCCCCCTGCTGAAACAATTCCTAGGCTGGGTAGCCGCCGAGCCCACGCACACTGGCCACACGCTGCTTTACAGTTGGGTGCAGCGCGACGAACTCCGTGCCCAATTCCTGGCACAAATGCGCGTGTTTCCCATCCTGCTGTGCCCAGTGGCCGCCATCCCCGCCTTCCGCCACGGAGAGCGCAGTTGGCAGATCGAAGGCCACAACGTGAAGTACCTGGATGCCTGGTCCTATACAGAGTGGTTCAACCTGCTGGGACTCCCGGCGTGCGTAGTTCCGGTAGGCCGCTCACCGGAAGGCCTCCCAATCGGGGTGCAGGTCGTAGGACGCCCCTGGGAGGAAGACCTGGTCCTCCAGGTCGCCGCCGCCATAGAAGCCCGCTGCGGAGGCTACCAGGCCCCACCGCTGCGGCCTAGGACGCTGGTTGCGCCGTAGAGTTAGGAACGCGCTGAACCTGCCATGAGTGAAGGCGAAAGGGTCCTCGCCCGTGCGGGGGGGGGAAGGGTCTCGAAAGCGCAAAATTCGACAAAATGTTCCACGTGGAACATTTTTTTGGAACAGCGTAAGACCTTTCTAGAGAGTCGGTTAGGATCTGTTTTCGAAATCTTCAGGTAAATTGGCGAGGTGTTTTGAGCTATATTTTGCGGTGATTCCCGGAATGGGAATGGGAGGAGTGCCGGTATTTCGGCGTGTGGTGCTTGGGGCCGGGTACTCCCACAGTTGGATTTCAAGTGCGGAGGGGAATCGCAGAGTTCCATACACGTTCTCCGGCATCTGGAATTCCGGAATCTGTCAGAGCCTTTGTGAAGGCTTCGTAAATCGGCCACGGATATGAAGACGGGCCAATGATCAGCCGGTCAAACAATCGCGAAAAATCTAGATCTGCCAGAACGGGGTCAACTGTCGCATCGAGAGGGAGTTTGTAGACAAGCTGTGGTACTCCTGCAATGACTTCGGTTTCAGGTTGCATTAGAGAAGAGTGAAGCAACTTTGGGCAATAAATGGCCCTCTTCTGCGCCCCCAGCAGACTTCGGGATGCTGAAGACGATAGCAACTCGAGTATTGCTGCCACCGAAGCCACGCCACATAGAAAGCCGACCGTAGTTGTTCTCTGTGTCATCATGCTTTGACAGCGAAGCGATGTACGTGTTGAATCGAATACCGTTCGGCCCTCGATTGATTGCATTCTGGTTGAATAGAGTGATGGCCTCGTCCGCAACGCCGTGAACACACTGGTCGAGCTGCGTGACAAATTCTTTCTTTGCCTTGTGCTCAAAGAATTCGTAAAAAATGTTGAAGCCGTGATGCACTTCGCGATAGTCAGCCATGCAATTCGTATTGCGCATCCACATGCGTTTGCTTTTTATAATGCTTAATGCGGCTTCGGCGGACGTGTAGTGAACCAACCTTAGCTGCGCCTCGGCATAGGCCTCTGCTCGTTGCTTATTTGCATCAGGCACAAAGATGCTGTCAAGCTGCATCAAGAGTTGGATTTTCTCAGGAGTTGAAGCCAAATAAGAATTTTCGGAAGTCATCGTGTTCCGCCCGATTTTACATCCTCTCGACCAAGTGGGCGGAGTTGAGAATCATCCCAGAACCCCGAACGGGCGAGGATTCCCCGCTCCATCGGATCAATGCCTGACTAAGAAGCGTGATCGCAATCACAGCGCTCAAGAATAGATATGGATAACACTCAACCGGAAAGCAGAGATCCAGATATCCATGGATGCTGGCGACGTCAGGTTCGCAAATCGTAGGGAGGCAGGCCGCTTACTCGCCGACCGATTGGTGCAATACGCCAAGCGCGAGGATGTGATTGTCCTGGGTCTTCCGCGGGGCGGCGTTCCCGTGGCTTACGAAATTGCCTCGGCGCTCCAAGCGCGATTGGATGTTTTCATCTGCCGGAAACTGGGCCTCCCAGGTCAGGAAGAGATGGCGATCGGCGCCATCGCTTCCGGTGGGATAAGGGTTTTGCACGAAGAGCTGGCTACGGCGCTTGGCGTCTCAGCCCAGGACCTTGAAGTGACGGTTGCCAAGGAGGAGAAGGAGCTTGAGCGCCGCGAGCGTCTATACCGCGGCGGAATCGCTCCACTGGTTCTACGAGATCGCATCGTAATCCTGGTGGACGATGGCATCGCCACAGGCTCCACCATGGAGGCAGCGCTGTTGGCTCTGCGTCAGCTGCGACCGGCCAAGATCGTGGTTGCGGTCCCGGTTGCGCCGCCATCTTCACTGGCTTCTTTGCGATCTCTTGCGGATGAAGTGGTCTGCATCACGGTGCCAGAGTCTCTTTATGCCATCAGCCAGTTCTATGAAGATTTTAACCAGCTCACGGATGAGGAAGTCCTGGCGCTGCTGACCCGCTATCGGGCACAAATGTTACGCGCACAATAACGGAGCCAACGCGGAGAGAGCGCCGAAAGCCTTCGGCTAAGTTTCAGCTCACGTCGCGCCTCCTGTACCTACCCGCAGGTTCTTGCTAAAATAATGAGTTCTTACCAAGTACCCCGGAGAGACAGATGGCGTACGTTATTGCGGAACCCTGTATTGGCACCAAAGACTCGGCTTGCGTGGATGCTTGCCCCGTCGACTGCATCCACCCCAAGAAGGACGAGCCCCAATTTGAGGGGAGCGAGATGCTCTACATTGATCCGGTTGAGTGCATTGATTGTGGCGCGTGCGTGCCGGTGTGTCCGGTGTCGGCGATTTTTGCGCTCGATGACCTGCCGGAAAAATGGAAAGAATACGCTGAGAAGAACGCGAAATATTTCGGGCGCTAAGGGTCGTTGTGAGGTCCAGAGGGCGCACGTCTGCGGATGTGCGCTCTTCTTGTTTCCGATCTGCTCTCAATTGAGTTGCGCCGCTTGGGGTCTGGTTTCCCACGCCGCTCTTGGTCGCGTAGAATCGGTGGTTACCTGTTGCGGGCAAAAGCCGTAAACCATGGCGTTGAAAGAGTCTGAAGCCATTGTGCTGCGTACCTATCCGATGCGCGAGGCCGATCTGCTGGTTACGCTCTTCACCCGGCTGGATGGAAAAGTGCGCGGGGTGGCGCGGTCGGCCAAGAAATCGCGCCGCCGGTTTGGTGGAGCGCTGGAACCGCTAACGCTGGTGCGGGCTGTCTATGAAGACCGAGAGCGGCAGGAGCTAACGCGACTCGATTCCTGCGAAGTGATGGATTCGCCGCTGACGCGGCAAATGACCTATCCGCGCCTGGTAGCTCTCGGCCATGTGGCGGAATTGCTGGACGAAGTGCTGCCGGACCGTGAGGCCAATGACGCGTTATTCCGCCTCACGGTTTCGGTGCTGGGAGCTTTGCGCGGGCCTGAGATATGGATGCCGCTCACGTATTTTGAATTGTGGCTGACGCGGCTGACAGGTTTTTTGCCAGACCTCTCGGCGTGCGTGGAGTGTGGCTTGGATCTGGAAGGCGAGCCTGCTTTTTATCACGCTCTGGCAGACGGTTTGATGTGCGTGGACCACAAGAGGCTGGCGTCTTCGAGGCTTTCTGTAGATTCGCGCCGCTGGGCGGTGCAGATGTTTCGCGCGCCCGTGGCTGCGTTATCGGCGGAACCTTGGCCGAAATCGGTGGGTGAAGATTTGCGCAAGTTCCTGATGCAGATTGTGCAGCGGCACCTGGAAAAGAAGCTTACAACGCAACCGATGCTGGCGAAGCTGGACTGAAACGACATTCATGAATGCAATAGATAAAGCGACGATTGCCAAAGCGGCTCCTCCAACATTTCAGGAATTGATCCTGCGCCTGCAATCGTTTTGGGCAGCGCGGAGTTGTGTTTTACAACAGCCGCACGATGTGGAGGTGGGCGCCGGTACGATGGCGCCTGAAACCTTTCTGCGCGTGCTGGGCCCGAAACCCTACAAAGTGGCTTATGTGCAGCCTTCGCGGCGGCCCGCCGACGGTCGCTACGGAGAAAATCCCAATCGCCTCTTCAAGCACATGCAGATGCAGGTCATCCTGAAGCCTCCGCCGGAGCGCGTGCAGGAGATTTATCTGGAATCGCTGGAAGCGCTCGGTATCGATCTGCGTAAGCACGATCTAAAGTTTGAGGAAGACAACTGGGAATCGCCGACGCTCGGAGCCTGGGGTATTGGCTGGCAAGTGATGCTGGATGGTCTCGAGATTACGCAGTTCACTTATTTCCAACAATGCGGCGGCGTTGATCTTGATCCGATGTCGGCGGAGTTAACTTACGGATTGGAACGCATTGGCGCGTTCTTGCAGGATGTGGACAGCATTTACGACATTGTCTGGGCCCACGATCCCGATACTGGCAGAGAAGTGAAGTACGGCGAAGTGCGTCTGGCGGATGAATTGCAATTTTCTGTTTACAACTTTGAAAAGGCGGATGTGGAAAGAACTTGGGAACACTTTGATTTGTACGAAGCCGAGTGCCACGCGCTGATCGAGGCGTATGGAGTGCTGTGTAAGGACGTCAAGTTACGGCTTCAGGATGACGGTCCCAATGCTGATGTGGCCGGGTTGGCTCGCGACAAACAGCGTTTTCCTCTGCTCGGTGCCTATGACCTGTGTTTGAAGTGTTCGCATCTCTTCAATATTCTCGATGCTCGGGGCGCGATTTCTGTTACGGAACGCGTGGGCGTGATTGCCCGAGTGAGGAATCTTGCTGTGGGAATTGCGAAGCACTGGGTAGATCAGCAAAAGGCCGCTCAGGCAACTGAAGTTCAAGCGCCCAACGATCAGCAGAAAGAGAAGGTGCCCACCCATGCCTGACTTCTTGCTGGAAATTGGAACGGAAGAAATCCCAGCGCGGATGATAGAGGAAGCTGCTGGAGCGTTGTGGGCAAGTGTCCGAACTCTGCTTGAGCAGGAGCATCTTTCCAGTTATACCGGTGACCCGGCGAATTACGGAGATGTCTTTTCGACTCCAAGGCGTCTGGCTGTAGTTTTCCCGCAGGTCATGGACCGCCAACCTGACAGCATTGAGAAAGTAGTGGGGCCATCGCTGAAGGTGGCGTACAAGGACGGTGCCCCGACGCCTGCTGCCGATGCATTTGCCAAGAAAGTTGGTCAACCTCTAGACAAGATCGGCAAGATCGTTACTCCGAAAGGTGAGTACCTTGCTGCAAATGTCGCCCGCCTTGGTCGTCCGGCGTTGGATTTACTCGCTGAAATGCTTCCGAGTGAAATCTCCGGCATCCCATGGCCCAAAAGCATGTTCTGGCGCAATCCGAGCGAGCGCTTTGTGCGCCCTCTGCGTTGGCTGGTTGCCATGCTCGACGAGCAAATTGTCCCACTGGAATTTGCGGGTATTCAGGCTGGCAACACATCGCGCGGCCATCGCATCATTGGCCAGGAGACGTTCCAAATCTCCAAGCCCAGCCTTTATGTTGAAGCTTTGCGCGAAGCGAAAGTACTCGGTGCGGGCGAGCGCGAACAGAAGATTCGCAAGGCTCTTGACGCTGCAACCCGCACCATTCCCGGTGCCCGCTGGCGCGACGACAACGACTTACTGAAGACCGTAGTCAACCTCACGGAATACCCCACTGCGATTCTGGGCAGCTTTGAGCCGGAATTTCTAACCCTGCCGGACGAGATTCTGGTTACCGTGATGCGCGATCATCAAAAATACTTCGCCGTCGAAGACGAGAACGGCAAATTGCTGCCGTATTTCCTTGCTGTTCTCAACACGGAAAGCGACCCCGACGGCCTGATTCGCCATGGTAACGAGCGTGTGCTGCGAGCGCGCTTCAATGATGCGCGATTCTTCTGGCAAACGGACCAAAAACATTCCCTGCGCGACCGCGTGGAAATGTTGAAGAACGTAACGTTTCAGAGAGACCTCGGCAGTTACTACGACAAAACGATTCGCGTGCGGCGTCTGGCGAGTTGGATTTCGGAGACCATCAAGCAAAGTGGACAGGAGATTCGTCTAGACGTGGTCTACGAAGCGGCGTTCATGGCCAAGGCTGATCTCACCACAGAACTAGTGAAAGAATTTACGGAATTGCAGGGCATTGTCGGCGGCCTCTATGCGAAGGCGCAACCGCTCGATGCGGACCTGCCTGAAGCAATACGCTTTGCTATCGCAGACGCGATTTACGATCACTACAAGCCGGAGTCGATGGACGACGAGACTCCCCGCACCATCGAGGGTGCCGTGCTCTCCATTGCGGACAAAGCGGACAGCATTGCTGGCATGTTTGCGTTGGGGTTGCAGCCCACTGGATCGAAGGATCCGTTTGCCCTGCGACGCCAGGCGAATGGGATCGTCAGAATTATCGCTGAGCGGAAATTCCCTTTAAGTCTGGCGCTACTCATGGAAAACGCACGCGCTGGCTATCGCGGATCGGCGGCGGAAAAGAAATTCCCGGCAACGGTGAACTATTCCGGGAGCGTCGACGGGTTTCTAAAAGAGCGTCTGGAGTTTTATCTGAAGGACGTTCGCGGCTACGCGTACGACGTTGTGAATGCGGTACTGGCGGCGGGTTCCGACGATCTAACCGACGCAGAGGCTCGTGCCGAAGCCGTTGCGAAAGTCCGTCCCTCCGCTGATTTTGAATCCATCTCCATCGCGTTCAAGCGCATGAAGAACATTTTGCGCCAGGCCAGTGAGGCCGGGAAGAATCCTACAGAAAGTTTGGATCGTGAAGCCTTGCCCCTCATCGCCAAGGATCTAGCGGACCAGATTGGTCCGACCGGAGATATCGTGAAGCGACTGAGTGCAACGAAGCAATATTCGCAGGCGCTCCAGGAGCTTTCCAAGCTTCGTCCGTGGATTGATCACTTCTTCGAAAAAATCATGGTCATGGTCGAAGATGAGCGAGTTCGCTCCAACCAGCTTGCGCTGCTACGTGATTTACTGCGAGAATTCTCCACGATCGCTGATTTCTCGGAAATTGTGACGGAAGGTAAAGTTTGATTTAGAAAATTTACTCCATTCGAGGCACTCATTCATGAGCACCCGCGCGTTGTCGTCAGGAAACGTTCACGTCATGTCCTCCAATACCACCAAGTACGTTTATTTCTTCGGCGGCGGTGAGGCCGAAGGCAACGGCAACATGAAAGACGATCTTGGCGGCAAAGGCGCCGGCCTCGCTGAGATGACCAACGCAGGCCTTCCTGTCCCTCCCGGGTTCACCATCCAAACCGAAGCTTGCCGCGAGTACATGAAGACCGGCAAAGTCTCGTCCGCCATCAACACCCAGATGGATGAGGCGCTGCACAAGCTGGAACAGTTGCAAAAGCAGAAATTAGGACGCGGCGAGCATCCCCTCCTGGTTAGCGTCCGTTCAGGCGCTAAGTTTTCCATGCCTGGAATGATGGATACCGTCTTAAACCTGGGCCTGAATGATCAAAGCGTGGAAGCGCTAGCCGCGATGACTCGAAACCCCCGCTTCGCCGCTGATTCTTACCGCCGCCTGATTCAGATGTTCGGCTGTGTAGTTCTGGAAATTCCGAAATCCGTGTTCGAGGAAATCTTTGATGCTACTAAGAAACGGAAGAAGGCGAAGCTGGACACCGACTTAGACGCAAAAGCCTTGCATGGAGTGATCGCCGAATACAAGAAAGCCGTCAAGAAGCACACCCAGCGCGAGTTTCCGCAGGACCCGTATGAGCAGTTGGTGCTGGCTCGCGAAGCCGTGTTTAATTCATGGAACAATGATCGCGCTAAATACTACCGCCGTATCAACAATATCTCCGATGACATCGGAACCGCGGTGAACGTGCAGGCCATGGTGTTCGGCAACCTTGGCGAAACCAGCGGCACCGGTGTCGGTTTTACTCGCAATCCCGCCACTGGGGACAAAGAGTTTTACGGTGAATTTCTTCTGAATGCCCAGGGAGAAGACGTCGTCGCCGGTATCCGCACCCCAGTCCACATTCTCGAACTCCAGCGAGTAATGCCGGAAGTCTACGATCAGCTGCGGGAAATCACCTCACGCCTGGAAAAGCACTATCGTGACATGCAGGACTTCGAGTTTACGATTCAAGAAGGCCGTCTGTACATGCTGCAGACAAGGAACGGAAAGCGGACCGGCCGCGCCGCTGTGCGAATCGCGATTCAGATGGTGGATGAAAACCTGATCACCAAGGAAGAAGCTATTTTCCGCGTGGAACCGAATCAGCTCTACGATTTCCTGGTTCCGCGGCTCGATGAAAAAAGCACCAAGATTGAAGTCCTTGCAAAAGGACTTCCCGCCTCTCCCGGTGCTGCCGTAGGGCAGATTGTTTTCACCGCGGATGCTGCGGTGAAGAAGGCTGGCCCCGCTGACAAGCGCGTGCCCGTAATTCTGGTGCGCTCGGAAACGACGCCGGAAGACATCCACGGTATGCAGGTGGCGGCGGGCATTCTTACGTCCCGGGGCGGCATGACATCACATGCCGCCGTGGTTACGCGCGGTATGGGCAAATGCTGCGTGGTGGGCGCGGGCGACCTGGCCGTCAGCGAAAAAAATAAAGAGATGCGAGTCGGCAAGCAGGTCTTCCACGAAGGCGATTGGATTTCCGTCGACGGAACAACCGGGCGCGTCATCAAGGGCAGGCTGAATACGCTGGCTGCCTCTCCTGACAATTCTGAGCTGCAGACCTTTATGGCATGGGCGGAGCCGTTCCGTCGACTGCGCGTTCGCGCTAATGCCGATATTCCGCCTGACGCCATTCAAGCGCGCGCTTTCGGAGCGGAAGGTATCGGCCTCTGCCGCACCGAGCACATGTTTTTTGCTGCCGATCGCATTCCACACATGCGCGCCATGATCATGGCCAGAAACGAGAAAGACCGCCGCACGGAGCTCAAGAAGCTGTTACCAATGCAGCGTAAGGATTTCGTTGGTATCTTCCGTGTCATGGACGGCTATCCCGTAACGATCCGCACCTTGGACCCGCCCCTGCATGAGTTTCTGCCGCGTCGCGAAGAACTCATGGTCGAGATCGCCGTGCTGGAGGCTACGAAGCCGAAGTCTGCCAAACTCAAGGAATTGCGTCGAGTTCTAGCTCGCGTAGAAGAGTTGCACGAATTCAATCCTATGCTGGGGCACCGCGGATGCCGCCTTGGTATTTCGTTTCCAGAAATCACGGAAATGCAGGCGCGCGCCATTTTCGAGGCAGCCATTGCGGTTGCTGGAGAAGGCGTCAAGGTGTTGCCTGAGGTCATGATCCCGCTCGTCGGCGGAGTCAAGGAAATGGCGAATCAGGCGGCGGTTGTGCGCCGGGTCGCTGAAGAAGTCTTCACCGAGAAGAAGAAGCGTGTGGATTACATGGTCGGCACCATGATCGAACTTCCGCGTGCCGCCATGGTCGCAGGCGAGATCGCCGAGGAAGCGGAGTTCTTCTCCTTCGGCACCAACGATCTCACGCAAACTGCCTTCGGCTTCTCCCGCGACGATATCAACCAGTTCCTTCCGGCTTATCTCGAAGACGGCATCCTCAAGAACGATCCCTTCGCCGTATTGGATCGCGAGGGCGTGGGACGATTAGTCCGTATGGCGACCGAGGAAGGGCGGAAGTCCAGAAAAGGTCTGAAAGTCGGAATTTGCGGGGAGCACGGCGGGGAACCAGCTTCCGTCGAATTCTTCCATCAAACCGGCCTCGACTACGTTTCCTGCTCGCCATTCCGAGTGCTGACAGCCAGACTAGCCGCCGCGCAGGCCGCCGCGTCCGACAAACTTAAAGTTGAAGGCGGCAGAACGAAGTAGAAGTAGTGGAAGAATGAGAATGCGGGATGGGGCTTGTATCCAGATACGAGCCCTTACTGTACTTTTTGTAACCGCTGAATCAGTTTCTGCGCCAGGTTCTCTTCCGATTCGGACCACAGCACACGCCCGGTCGCGCCACTGTTTTTCTCCAGCTTGATGGTGAACTCAACAAGCTTTTGTATGTTCGATTTCACGCGCTGATCCGCTTCCGCGTGCGCCCGTTTGTCCTCATAAAGAAAAGGTGTGTCCAGCCCAAACTCGATTTGAATCTGCCCGGTTTCCTCGGCGGTTTCTTCCTCGAACGCCTCCCCCTGCGCAATAATTTTCACAAGAGTCGGAGTCAGGTGCCACAGTCCAGTGTGAGAATCCGGAACCCACAAATCCCAAAATACGGAAAAAGCGCAAGCGTAGTCCGAATGCAAAAACTCGCTCGCTACTTCTGCGGCATCTTCGGGCGAAACCGGCGGTTCGAAGCGCCTTTCGAAAATTGTAGGTTCGGACCAGGAAACCGGATGCAGGGCCACATAGGTCACGCCTTGGCGATGTTCTGAAAAAGAAAATTGTCGAAGCACGCAGACTGCATGCCGAAGCATGTCCGGCTCGCCAAAGCTGGGAAACCACAGACTCAAATAGAGCTGATCGGACATAACAGAAACCTTCGCCGGAACGCATCTCCAGCCCGCACGAACCGGATCCCACTAGGGCCTAGGAAGATTGTACCGGACAGGCGGTGCAGCACAGCAGCCAACTTTGACAGTCTTTGCAGAGGCTTGTTAACATTAAACCTCCGGAGTTCCAAGCCTCCAACCAAAGCGTCCCCGTCGTCTAGCCCGGCCTAGGACACCGCCCTTTCACGGCGATAACACGGGTTCGAATCCCGTCGGGGACGCCAACATTCCAAAAGACTTAAGGAAATCAGGACATTCCGGCGAGGGTTTGAAAAGGTTCGATAAGAGGTTTTCCGCTTGCCGATCCAGGTTTAAACTCCACTCGCAGCGGTTCTTGCGGGTAGGATCATTCTGACCACTCTGCTTTGAGCTTGGCGTTTCATAGGCGTTACAGCCTGCGTGTAGACATCCGCCGTTACCTTGTAGGTCGCATGGCGGAGCAACTCTTGAATTGTCTTTATGTCTTCGCCATTCGCTTTCATTAAGGTTCCGAAAGTGTGTCGCAGGGTGTGCCAGCCTACTTTTTGGGTAATGCCCGCCTTGTCCAGTGCAGGCTTCAAGTGTGCTCGATAAAGAGACCCTGGCCAGTACGGTTGGGTACCCTTTTTCAGAGGACTCGCAAAGACCCAATCTCCCGGGCGGCTGTATGGAGCCTTGAGTTTCCAGCTCCATAAAACTTCTGCCAGATCGGCATCGAGCGGGATCGGCTTTTGCGATGCTTCGGTTTTGCAGGGGCCGATCCTTTGTTTGACCACCGAGCGGCTCACGCGGATTTCCAAATGTTCGAAATCCACATCTTCCCATTTGAGGCCCAGCAGTTCTCCCACGCGCAGGCCGCTGGATGCATCGAGTAAAAATGCCGTGCGAACGGGTTCCCGTAAATGTTTCAGCACCATTTGTATTTCTTGGATGCTGAGAATCGTCGGGATATGAGATCGCTTGGCACTCTGACGCACCGCTTTGATGGGATTGTGGCGGGTCCAATCCCACCGGATCGCATGGCTGTACAAGGCACTCATGATGTTCCTGATCTTAGCCTTGCTGCCGCGCGCGCTAGCGGGACCGTTTTCAGCCATTGCTCTACTTGCACTGACTTCACGTCGCCCAAGTGATGGGTCCGCCACCTTGGCAGAATCCACTTCTTCAAGTACCCCTCGTAGGTGTCCTGAGTTGAATAGGACTTCCGTCCCTCGGCGTCCCCAGTTTGCCTGACAGATGGAGAGCCTTTGAAAAACACATCCGGCATCTCGTGCTCGCGATAGTGTTGCACGAGCACTTCCATACTGATTGGTTGCAGACTTTGGCGACTCGTTTGGTTGTTGATGGTTAAGCGTAAAGCGTCGACTGCATTTCTGGCCTCGGTCTCGGTGGGGAATTCTTTCGACGACCCCACCACGACTTTGCGATACTTTTTGGTGCCGTCGACCTGAGTCTCGTACCACCGAAATTCCCATGCAGTCTTTCCTGCCTTCCGCTTTACAAGTTGAAGACTTCCTTGTTGGTATCGTGCGCGCCTGAACATTACGTTCTCCTTTCGGTTAGGCGGCACGGATGGCTTCACAGAGCATAACTGAGTCTGAGGTGCAGCCGACGAAGAAATAATTGTGGATTTCGATCAGCTTGCGGTCCTCCTGTTGAGCCACCTATCGAGCTCAGAGGCCCGGAATCGCCAAAGTTTCCCAACTTGGATTCCTCCGATTCCGTGGTTACGGGCCATTCGCTGCAAAGTCTTCGGGTGGATTTTCAAAAGAGAGGCAGCCTCGTCAGAATCCAGAAGCGGTTCAAAACGCAACTCAACGGCTGCTTTCGCGGATGGTTTCTTTGAATCTAGGTACATTGGCGTCTCCTCAGTTTTTTATCTCAGCGCTGTCAGTCGGTTGCATCCGATGTCTTCTTGGGTCGTGGCCGCCAAGTCAGCCCCTTGATCGCCGCGATGATCTGCCAGACTGGCGTCCTGAGAACTGAGACCGTGGCGTTGTACGGCAGCTCTGCGGGTCTGCTGCCTGAGGGACCTCTTTGCATGGGCTGGATTCATGCCTCACTCGTCGAAATTCATGAAGAATTACGGTATGTTAAGTATATATATTACACTCATCAGATTTTGTCTAGTAAAAACGGAGTGACTCAATCACATTTTTCCCGCACGCCCTCAATCTTCCATGGGGAACAATTCTTTCAGTCCATTTGGTTCCCCACCCGTCATCGTCCTGGCGGCGGCGCGGATTAGCTTGTCATACCGGAGCCTTCCCCTGGCTCTCGCCGCAACCAGCACGTCGGGGGGTGGCTCGACCATGCAGGTTGTTACGTACTTCGTGAGAGTGTCTGTCAGCGCATAGAGCGCTTGCACGGAGGTGTGAATTGTCTGGATGTCCCGCCGGATGCGGCTAAAGTTCGCCGCAATCTGGACTTCTGCCTCCGACGTTGACTCTGCCGCCTGCATCCGGCCTAGCTTCTCTTCAATCGCTTCAACCATGAATGCCGACGAGGATCGGTATCCCCGCGCACGAGCAGCCTGCTCGACCTGCCGCTTCAAATCGTCTTGTAAACGCAAATTTCGCTGTGCCATCGCTCACCTCCACCACAAATCTGTTGTGGCTCGTTTGTGGCTTTTATACTAATATATGTGTCACAGTCTAGTAGTATGAAAATAAGAGATCTATGTCGCTTTTTCAAGCCACAACGGACACACTCCTTTATGTTCCACTACAGCTGTTTACATCAGAAAGACGCCGTCTCCTGTTGGCCGCCTTGGGGAGGCATGTTGATTTTTGCTGATTCTTGTCGCCCATTGTCGATCTTTCTGGTACGAATGATAACAACATGTATGCTTCTGTCAGTTCGTGTCGTCGGTTGTCGACTATTGATGATTTTTGATGATTTCGGCTTCGCCCATGATGGAAGACGTGAAGAGAGCGCTTTTAGAATTGCGACGCCAGGAACCCACTTGTAAGACCGTGTTGGTCAAGCAAGTCCTGCCCGATATCGAGGAAGCGATCGCTGCCGGTTTCACGTTGAAAGTCATTTGGGAACGGTGCCGTCAGGCTGGTTTCGAAACTAGCTATAAGGACTTTTGCACCTACGTCAATCGCGCGAGAAGAGACACTCGGCGATCCGCGGCCACGAGTGGGAGAAAGACGGACGCAAACATAAGCGTGAACGTGAACCGCACGGAATCTCCCAATTTTGATCCTCTCGCAAACATCAGGCGAGTCGAAGCCGAGAGACCCGGATTTCATTGGCGGGGGACACAAGATCTGGATGTCTTGGTACATGGCGAGAAGAAGAACCGACCAAGATGACGAAGCTGCGATCCTCTCAAAAAGCTGTTGGCGTCCGATTGCTGCATGCAGTCGACAATTACCTGCGAAAGAAACAGCGCAGGAAAGGAGACTTGTCCCGGCTGATTTATGAGGCGATCGAAGCGGTTGACCTGGCTGACGTGCCGCTAATGTTGTTTCACGGCAAGCGCGAGAAGGTGACCGCGAAAGTGACACAGGTTGTCATGCCGTTGGGCACGCGCGATGAGATCGAGAAATGGGCTGCGGTGCGGCGATGTTCGATGAACGAACTGCTCAATAGCGCCTTGAGCGCGGGTCTCCCTCTGACGCAACCTTCTGCCCTCGCTGCCCTCGCTGGGCGCAAGCGCTCGAAGGAATGGAGTGGACTGAGTTCCCAGGCACGGAAGAAATTCTTGGACGAGATTCTGGCGCTCAACGGTCGCGAAGCGGGACCCGACCTGAAGTCAGAGGCAGGCAGCTTCTATCAGTTCGAGCCGAAGCTCAGGGGGACTGTGGAGATCAGTTCAGACGGAACGCGATATTTGGTTGGGTGCCTCGGTAGTGGGGATCTCGTCCGGTTGCGTAAGGCGGGACGTGCTGTTGTTTAGTGTCTATCGAAATGAATCTGAGTTGGATGAACGTTTCGAATGTCTGACAGACCTGTATTGGCGATGCTGTGCGGCGCGCCAGGTGCCGGGAAGACTACGTTCTATGAGAGCAAGTTAAGGGTGGTTTTCCCTACGATTCTCAAGGCGAATCCCTCTCCGTTGGAACAAGCAGAAATCGAGCGAGAGCGAAAGCGCGTGCAGAAGGAAAAGCAATCCTTCGTTTATCGGGATGCTATCCCGGATATCGGCTTAATCCGCGATGCGCGGGCAGCGGGCTTCGATGTTAAAGTGATCTACATTGCCACGGAGGATCCGAACCTAAATATTGGCCGGATCTTGATTCGTCTGAGTAACGGCGGCGCATTTGCTGCGCTTGGCCGTGTGGCCAACGATTTTGAGAAGGGGGTAAAACAGCTGCGGAAGATCAGTCGGCAAGTCGACGACTTGATGCTTTTCGATAACACTCCCCATGGTCGGGGCGTCCGCTTGGTTGCCCACTTTCATGAAGGGCAGCTTAAGAAGCTGGCTCGGGTTGTACCGAAGTGGGCACATAGACCGTTTCGGAGGGAGTTCGAGAGGTTGCTGGACCGGGGCTAGCTTTGCGGAAACAAGGCTGCCCGGAAATTCAGACGAGCCTCGAACTCCCTCCGAAACGGTCTATGTGCCCACTTCGGTACAACCCGAGCCAGCTTCTTAAGCTGCCCTTCATGAAAGTGGGCAACCAAGCGGACGCCCC
>JANXUC010000115.1 GCA_025352065.1 Acidobacteriaceae bacterium
GTGGGTCAACGCCATCTCCGGCATGCCAACCGTTGCAGCTAGAGCCCGCCAAGCGCGAAGTTGGTTCTGTTCAGCGGCCACAACAGCGAGCTCCGCCTGCTCCCCTTCGACCTCGGCTTGCAGGACATCTGGTTGGTCAGCCTGCCCCACATTGCCGAGCTGGTGTGAGGTTTGCACAGCATCTTCAGCCAACTTGCTGAGCTTGCGGCGCAAATCAACCATCTCTTGCGCAGCGAGCGCCTGGTAATAGAAAAGGCGTACGCCGTTGATGACGCGAAGGCGTTGCTCCTCCCCTTCAGCTTCGGCCTGCTTCTTTTCCTGTTCCAAAACCCGGCGGCTCAGACCAAGCTTTCCACCAAGAACAATGTCCTGGCTCACGAAAAACCCCTGCTCACCTCCGCACTGATTTCCGCCGTGGATTTGCTCCCCCAGATAACCCACGGTGGGGTTGGGATAGAGTCCGCTTTGGAGCTTTCGAGCTGTGACTGCGCGGATTTCAGCCGCCGCCTGGGGCAGCGTGGGATTGTTACCCAGAGCCATCTGTTCCAACTCAGCAAGAGTGAGGCCGCCTTGTTGCGGTGTGGCCTGGTCTTGCGGAGAGTTCGTGGTTGCCGGTGCCGACATACCGGGCATCGGCTGGTCTTGAGCAAACCCGAGCTGTGGCACCGCGAGCACCAGTAACAAAATGGCTGCAACCACGGTGAGCGATGTCGGATGATGGTAAATCTTCATTGCAGTCTCCTCTCGAATGAACTTCATCCAGCTACCCGCCGTGCTGGTGGGGCATTTCCATGCCCGGCATCGTCTCTGGCTTGCCCTTCTGCTGGTCGCGCAAAGCCATCACCTTGTCGTACTTTTCGGGCGGAAGCACGCGAAGGAAGGTCATCATCCCCTGCATGAATCCGCTCCAGCCAGGACGCAGTCCGAAGTTCTCCGGTTTCTCCACCATCTTGTCCATCGCCATTGCAGGTCCCTCCATGAAGGCGTCTTGCGGAAATCCCGGGACCGAGTTGGCATCCTTAGCCACATCTGGCGGTGCCATCTGCATTCCTTCGTGCTGCATGCCGGACATGTCGCCCATAGACTGCGCGGCCTGCTGGGTCGAGAGCGGTCCATTGCCAACGGTCTGCTCGCGAGTGGAACCCACACCCATTCCACGACCGAAGCTCGGACCTTTGTCCTCGGAAGTAGCGCTACCCTGTCTCAGCATCCCCATCCCATCTTCCATGCTCAAACCCGCGGGCATACCGTTGCTGCCTCGGGTCATCGCGCCCGCCACAGAGGACATTTGGTTCATCATGTGGTGCGGCAAGTGGCAGTGAATCATCCAGTCACCCGGATTATTCGCGACGAACTCGACATCGGCGGCTTCGGCGACTCCCACCAGAACCGTGTTCTTCGGACCCCAGGTAGTCTTCGGCTGTCGTCCCCCTTCGGTGCCCGTGACCACAAAGGTGTGCCCGTGCAGGTGAATTGGATGATGATCCATTCCGAGATTGATGAAGCGCAGCCGGACGCGATCATTGAGTCGAACGATTAGCGGAGTGGTAGCGGGACCAGACTTGCCATTGAAGGTCAGCCAGTTAAATTCCATGTTCATGGAATTCGGGATGGGATTGTTGGGCAGAATCGCGAACTCTTGCAAGATGATCGCGAAATCTTTGTCTACGGGTGGATCGTAGGCTTTCTTCGGGTGCATGATGAACGCCCCAATCATCCCCATCATCTCTTGCATGGCCATATGCGAGTGGTAGAAGAACGTCCCGGCCTGGTGCAGGGTGAACTCATAAATGAAACGACCACCCGGCGCAATCGGATCTTGGCTGCTTCCGGGCGCTCCATCCATGTCGACGGGGATTTCAAACCCGTGCCAGTGCATCGAAGTCGGTTCGGGAAGATGGTTCTCCACAATGATTCGCACACGATCACCCTGGTTCACTTGGATCGTCGGCCCAGGCGCGCTGCCGTTGTAGCCCCAGAGGTTTACGATCTTGCCGGGAATCAATTCCTGCTTGACTGGCTCGGCGATCAGGTGAAACTCCTTTGCGCCGTCGACCATGCGCCACGGCAATTGAGAAACGTCGGGCGTTTGTACAGAAACAATCCGACCCCCGCGTTGAGCGTCGTGGCTCATGTGGTCCATCTCCATGTCCATGCCCCGTGCAGTCCCCTGCTGAGCAGCAAATAGGTGAGGCGCGGCTACCAAACCAGCACCCAAACCAAAAGTCTTTTGTAGGAAATCACGTCTATTCTTCATGGCTCTTCCTCTTGAAGTTGTTATGCACCAACTTTCCACGAGAAACTTTGTGGAGATTGGATCGAAGGGAAGAAACAGCCAAGCAACCGACATTACGTCGTTGCTTCGCTACACCGCTACTGGAGAGGAGTGGGGACGGAAATCAAATACGCAGGATGTTGAAAGAGGAAACGGGAACGGAGTAGGGTTTGGGGGGAGTACCATCCGCAAGTCGCGACGTTGCAAGGTCGGGCGTCAACAACTTGGCTGTAATGCCAAGGGCCGCCGTAGCGCTTTGTACTGGCGTCACTTGGAGAACAGTCTTTCGGGAAACAACCAGTCGTTCGGACGTGAAGCAATTCGTCTGGCAGGATTGAGACCCCACCACAGGACTCATTGCCTCAACCGCCGCATGGTTCATTGCTGTGTGATGGTGAGCCATTGCCGGCATGGTCTCAGAAGGCTGGCCGCAGTGGCGCTGACTTTCCGCTCGCTGGTGGCGTACACACATCAGTGCGCAAGCCCCAGCGGGAGCTGCCATCCCGGCCAGAAGGACCGTCAGAAGCACTATCGAAGTTGCGGTTCTTGACGCCACTGGCAAGACTGTACCTCAGACTCTATGAGATGCGCAAACTCCGTCAAGGGTTCAGCCGGTCCTGGAGGGAGCGCGGAAAGCCTGCTTGAATCGTCCTGTGCTATGGAAACATTGGCATTTAAATCCACAATCAAATCCCTATTTTCTGCTTTCGTTCCCTCTTCGATTAAGTTCGAAGAAGGACGACGAGGGAGCGAGGCTGGACTGTGTAAGCCAGCGAGGCTAATGGCGGAGTCGTGCCAGGATCGCTAAAATCATCGGGACTCTCCATGTGTGTATCCACAATTTGCTTCCAATCTCCGGCTGTACCCTCTTGGATATTGAATGCCATGGGTAGCCAGTAAGTATTGATCATCACGTAGAGGTCGCTATCGTTCATCGAGGCCCCATGGAGGCAGTAAGCTAGGCTCCGGGATTCATAAGACAGATCCACATTCTTACCCACGCCATACCATTTGACGTCATCCCGCCAGAACGTAGACCGGGAGATGCTGGGGTGCTTTTTCCGGAATGCGATCATCTCCTGAAAGAAGCGGAATATGTCTTTGTGGGTTCCCAGGCGGCTCCAATCCAGCCAACTCGTGGAGTTGTCTATATCGTAGGGATTAGGATTTCCGTTTTGCGTTTGCAAGAACTCATCGCCCGCACGGAACATCGGTGTCCCATTGGAAAGCAACAGCAGCGAAATGAAGTTCTTTACCTGCTTCTTGCGCAAACACATTACATCCGCGCTGACACTTTCTTCACCATCAGGGCTCCCGCAGTTCCAACTCTCGTCTGAATTGTAGGAGACCAGATCGTACAGGGTTAGCCCGTCGTGGGAGCTAACATAGTTCAGGCTCTGGTAGGGGCGGGAGGCTTCCTGCAACGAATCGGGAAATACGTCTGAACTCCCATAAATTCTCGTCATCAGGTCGGAGACAAAGCCAGCGTCGCTCTTAACGAAATGCCGCAGTGTTGTCCGGTACTTGTCATTCCATTGCCGCCATCCCATCCCCGGAAAGCCGCTCTGAAGCGCCGCCGTGACCTCGTGACAGCCGCACGAATGCGTCCCGCACATGGGGCAGCATTGGCCGTTAGGGTCGGGGACACGAGACTGCGAAACCCCGAGTTCATAATTGGGGGAATTCAGGTTGCCTTCCCAAGGTTCCGCAATCATTCGGACCTTTGCTAGGTCGACGTCAGTTGCGATATCGCCGAAGATTGGCGGGTCGTCAAGATTGATGGAGCCGTCACGGTTACGGGAGAAAACCGACGCCAAGTCGAACCGAAAGCCGTCAACGTGCATCTCCCTCGCCCAATAACGGAGGCTGTCCACCACCAATTGCCGGACCGCCCGGTTCGAGCAATCTAGCGTATTGCCCGTGCCAGTGAAGTCTGCGTATGGGTGATTTGCATCTTTTGAAGAAATGTAATAAGTGGCGTTGTCGACGCCCTTGAAACTATAGGTGGGTCCGCGCTCGTCGCCTTCCCCCGTGTGGTTGTACACGACATCAAGAAAGACCTCGATACCAGCACCGTGCAGGGCCTTCACCATCGCTTGAAATTCTCGCCGCTGTCCACCAGCGCTTTGCTGCGCAGAATACCTGCCGTGCGGCGAAAAGAAATTGATGGGCATATATCCCCAATAGTTGGGTTCGGTCGCATCAAACTGGAAAACCGGCATCAGTTCGACCGCCGTGATGCCCAGCTCGAGGAAATAGGGAATCTTTTCGATGACTCCTGCAAAGGTCCCGCGCGAAGTAGCGGAAACGGCGGAATTCGGATTCATGGTGAATCCGCGAATGTGCATCTCGTAAATAATCAGGTCACTGTCGTAGCGGGGTCGCGGGTCCTGTGCCCATTTGAAGAATGCGTCCTCCTCACAAAGCAGTCCCAAAGGAGCCTTGCCTGCGTTGTTTGTTGGAGCGATTGCCGCGATTCGATCAAACGTTGGTGGAAAAAACACCGACTTCGCATATGGGTCGAGGAGAATCTTGGTGGCATCGAACGCGTGCCGCTCGAAGCGATCTTCCGACGCTGGAGGACCGTCCATTGAGTATGCATAGTATCGGGCATGGCCCATCCCGATTCGGGGAATGCGTGCGTGCCATATCCTGCCGGTCTTGTTCCTGAAGTGATGGAAATCGTAAGTGTGGACTGGGGTGACCACGTCGTTCGGGTGATACAGGAGAAGTTTGACGCTAATGGCGTATTTCGAGTAAATCGCGAAGTTATAGGCCTTTTCTTCAGGAATCCATGTTGGGCCTAACGGACTCGGCGAGCCTTCCTTTGTCTCCCAACTCTGCTGATTTTTCGAGGATGGTCGCACTTGTTTCTCTGGCACATTGACCTTCTTTCCCAGACGGAGAGAACCACGCCAGACTCTGGCTTTTTGTCTTTAAATCTCGTTCCGGCCTTCGACTCCATCGCAACCCATCGCTAAAAACCTACTCGCCCCTACGTTTCTGAACGCTTCCGAGTTGTTTCGCAAATCCTCATGCATTCGACAGGCTCTCAAAGCGGTGATTTGTGAAGTCTTCTTAATTAGCGCCGCCCTGAACCGCACCGATCTTGGAGTTCACAAAGGTTTTGATGCCTTCCATTATTGAACGAGTCCGTACCGTCACTTTGTTGTTTTTGATGGAGAACGGAATGGGGACGGCAACACAACCCTTAGCGGCATTCACTTTCTCGCTCTGGTCGCCAATGCGCATTACAGTTTGACACTTTCCACAAACCAGCTTCCCTTTCCGGAGTCGGTGTTTGCGGCGGTCCGAGTAGCACATAGTACAGGAGGCAAACGCCGCACGAATCAATCCCCCCGAGTCTCGCGCTACGAGTAATCTCGAACGCTCCGAGGAGCCGGTCGGATAGGTAAAGAAACGAGTCTGGCCGGGTTGGAGTTGTTGCAAGTCGTAGGCAAAGTCGGTTCCCGCCACCAGTGCGATTTCTGGCAAATTGTCCGAGGCCGTCGCCTTTCTTTCGCGTGAAATTTCGATCCAGCCGACGCCTCCCCACACTACCAACAAGAAACCAGTTATCGTTGCCCAAACACGCCAGACTTGGCGGCTGAGTGTCCGTACTCGCTGCTGTCTCCTGCCCAACGGACGATTAGCTGAACGCCGCATTCCTAAACCTTTCCACAGCAGGGCGTTGCCCTCAGTCCCATTTCTTGGTTTCACGGCCGCACTCGTTTTACGACAGATATGCGTTCGTCACGTACTGCTGTACCATGCGATGGGTGTTAAAAAACGAAGCATTCAGCGCAATGGCATGGCGCATGATGTCAATCCACTTTTCTCGGCTTCGGTAGAACGTCGGAACAACAACCTCCTTGAGTTTTCCATAGAGGTCTGCGGCGTCCAAATCTCCGACGCTGTCACCTCCCGTTTTCGTTTCCGCTTCCGAACCAATCGACCACCCGGTGAGCCCTTTGATATAACCCTCGACCCACCATCCGTCCAGGGTGCTAAAGCTGGGCACTCCGTTGTGGGCGGCTTTCATTCCTGACGTACCGGATGCCTCTAAGGGGCGCTGCGGCGTGTTTAGCCACACGTCCACCCCGGACACAAATAAACGTGCCATTTCCAAGTCGTAGTTATCCAAGTAGACGATGGGTATCGCGTCTCCAACCTGCTGCGCAATTGAGAAAATGTGCTCAATCAGTTGCTTACCTGGCAAATCCTTCGGATGAGCCTTTCCAGCAAAAACAAACTGTAAAGGCCCTGCTTGTTTGGCAATGTCCAGCAGCCGCGGCAAGTCAGAGAAGATCAGGTCTGCCCGCTTATAAGGAGTCATCCTACGGGCGAACCCAATAGTTAGCACGTCTGGGGAAAGCGAACGATCAGTGCGTTGTTTGACGAAGTCCAGCAGCCGCGTCTTCGCTTCCGTGTGTGCTTCCCAGACTCTTGCGCTCGGAATCGTCAAGGCTTTCCTCAGCATGGACGGGTCATTGCCCCAACCAGGAATCCACTCGTCATACAAACGCCTGAAGCTGTCGCACGTCCAGGTCAGCGAATGAACACCATTCGTGATGTGATGTATGGGATAGCCGGGAAACATTTCGCGCGAAACTTCCTCGTGGCGCTTGGCAACGCCGTTCACATAACGGCACAGATTCAGGCCAAGCAGGGTCATATTGAGACGTTCCTGTCCGCCTAGCATCTGGAGCACCTCCAAAGGTACCGCCGGTCCGAGAATTCGACGCACGGAATCGTAATCAAACTGATCATGCCCCGCAGGTACTGGGGTGTGCGTGGTAAAAATGGAACGATTCCTGACGCCCTCGAAATCCGTTTCCGTTGGTTCCGTCCCGCCCGACTTTCTCAACAGCTCCAGCACCAGAAGGCTCGCGTGGCCTTCGTTCATATGGAATTTCTGGATGCCTGCGTAACCCAAGGCACCAAGCATCCGTACCCCACCGATTCCCAGCACGATTTCTTGGGCAAGCCGATAATTCAGGTCGCCCCCATAGAGGAAGTCCGTTAGCGTGCGGTCATAGGCGTTGTTTGTTTCGACGTCCGTATCCAGCAAGATCACGGGGACCACGTAACCGCTTTGGCCAACCACATCGTATTGCCACGCCCGAACCTGGACCGTCCTGCTTTCGACCTCGACCTGAATCGTCTGAGGGAGGGGATGCAAGAACTGGTCAGGTTTGAACTGGACCGGCTTCTCTTGCTGCCGACCTTTCTCATCCAGGACTTGGTTGAAATATCCCTTCCGGGAGACGAGAGTCAATCCGACAATCGGCACTCGCAGGTCGGCACAAGATCTCAGCATGTCTCCAGCGAGGACACCCAACCCCCCTGAGTAGGTGGGCATCATTTGACTCAAGGCCACTTCCATCGAGAAGTACGCTACGCGCCTATTCTCTTTCGCCTCGTCATATCCGGGTGCCAGAGATGTCGCCAGATACCGCTCCGGCTGCTGCTGAAATTTCTTCTGGCAGTACTCAGAACAAAAATAAACTGCATAGCCGCCGTAGAAGAAGGTGAATCCTTTATCCGGCAGAACGATCATTCCGCAAACCGGATCCTTCAAAACCTTGTTCATCAGATCCCCTTATCCCAATACTCCATTTGTCTCTTAGACGACCGCTTCCAGAGCAGATCCAGATCGATGCGGTTCAGAACGCCAGATTCCTCCTGTTCACACCTCAACAGTGGCCTCAAGGATGTTCTTGCTCCGCTGCTTTTGCGATATCCTCATGGAGGGTAGCGAGGGCTTCTGCTTCTTTCGCTTGTTCAGTTTGCAGTTGTGCGAGACGCTTGCAGTGCTTGGCCAGTCCTTGATACAAAACAACTTGCCTTCCCACCGCCGTTGTTGAAGTTCTCTTG
>JANXUC010000119.1 GCA_025352065.1 Acidobacteriaceae bacterium
TGCAAGCAATTTCTCAAATTCTTGGAAATCAGGGCTTTTTTGGTGTTTGTCGTGTATGCAAGCAAGCGTACCAGCAACAAAATCAGCGACTTGCAAAATATTAAAAGTTTTGCTCAAGGATGCGAAAGACGTTGGTGTGCGCGGAGAAAAAAACAGCTCATCCTGTCCCGCGATGATAGAGGTTTTCGCCCAATCGAACCGGACGGTGGCGGTGCGGAGGCGTACCAAGCCGGAATTTACACCGTTCCATGTGGAAGAGAAACCGCCGGCGAAATCCATCTGCAAATCGGCCGTGGTGCGCGCGCCAGCGAGATGCGGGCCGAAGACTTCGAGTCCCAACTGCGATTGCCGCAGAGATGCGCCTACATTGCCTGTGGATGCGCCCGGTGCGAGTCCGACTGCAATCTGGGGCAGATCCTGGTTATCGACGCCACCCTTGTTGCCAAACAAATTGAGCAGAACGATTCCCGAAAGCCGCACACGATACTTGGAAGCGCTCTCGAGCTTGGTCTGATACTGGTCGTCAACTTTTCCGCCGAGAAGCTGATATTCCTCTTCGAGTTTGGCTAGACGTTCTTCGCTGGTGGTGGGCTTGAATTGCGGCCCTGCCAGAGAGTTGGTTGGTGTTTCACTCGTGACACGAATATCTTCAGGAGCAACCGTTGGTACCGTTCGGTAAGAAGAGTCTTCCCGCGCAGACATTGGCCCGCCGTCTGGAAGCGCCTTGGACGCCTGCAATTCGCGGCGCAACTGGCGAGCCTCTTCCTGATAGCGCGAATTTTCGGTGCGCATCTCCGCCACCGCTGACTGTAACTCACGGATCTGGTCGCGTAGCTCGTGCAGGGACTGCTCGACCGAAGGCGACGGAGGAGTAGCAACCTCGGTCGGAGAGTTCTGCGCGACGCATGCCGTTCCCAGGTAGAACCATAGCGTGAACCTGGCAAGCGTCTGGAAAACTGGAAGAGTTGGACTCGACATTAGACCCCTCACTGCTGAACTTTCTTCGAAGCAAATTTTGTTGGACTCAGTTTTCGTAAGTGCGTACAACCTTCCGAGTAAGCAGGTTCGCTTTCGGAGACCGACTTAGCTGACGCTCTCCCGCACCGGAACAGGCTTGCCAGAAGTTGATTTTAGCGGCAAAACCAGCCGAAATACCGTGCCTGCCGCAGAACTGCTTTCTACCATCACGTCGCCACCGTGGTCCTGCACGATCTTCTGCACTACGGTTAAGCCCATGCCAGTGCCGTTTTCCTTGCCATAGCTTACAAACGGCTGGAATAACTGTTCGCGGATTTCGTCGGCGATCCCGGGTCCATTGTCGCAGACCTGAAGCTCCGCGGTTTCGCCGGAGCGCCGCAAGTGAAGATCAATTCGTCCGCCAGCGTGCGGTACCGCTTCACAAGCGTTGAGTAGGAGATTGTGGAGCACTCTCTCCATTTTCTTGGCGTCAAACCAGCCATCACAGCTTCCGTCGCAATCCAAGTTGATCTTTACGCCCAGGGATTCAGGGTGAGACTTGATCATCTGGACCGAATATTGCAAAGTCTTTTGCAGGTCGCCAAAAGATGGCCGTAGCGACTCACGGGTGCGGGAAAACTCCAGCAGGGATTCGATCAGGTCGGTCATCTGATTAACCGCCATGCTAACCTCGCCGTAAAGCTCCTCGCGCTGCGCGCTGGTTAGATTGCTTTCGCATAAGAACTCGGCATTGGCGACAATGGCTGCCAGGGAGTGCCGTAGATCGTGCGAGATCGAACTCGCCATGCGGCCAATGGTCGCTAACCGCTCGGATTCCAGCAGTTCCTGCCGGTTCTTGAGTAAGCTCGTTCGCATGCGGTCGAAAGCGCCGCTGACTTCCGCCACTTCGTCCTGGCCTCTGGCTCGCAACGGGAAGGCATAGTCTCCATGTTCCAAGGCACGAACGCCATCCACGAGATTCCCGAGTGGGCGCGTGAACGTGTGCGAGATCAGGAAAATCAGCAAGCTACCACCCAGCACGGCGGCGAGCCCGAGAGCTAGCAGCCGTCGGTTCAGAGCATCCAAGAATGCCGTCGCCTGATCGAAGGATTTCAGCACGACGAGGCGAACCGGCGGCGTTGTCTCTGGAGAGAGTGCGACCGCGGTGGCCAGAAATTGTTCGCGCCCCAACTGAATCGTGTTGGGTTCGGAAGAGGACGTGTCCTGGGGCAGTGGCTGATGCAGCAATTCATTTTCCTGCGCCGGGGAAAGAGTGCTGCGAACGACGGGCTCACCATAGCGAAAAGCCACCTGGCTGGCCGCGACGCGGCTTATATCCTGCGCCAAGCGCTCGTTAATTTCGTATCCTATTGCGAGGGTGCCCAGCCGGCGGTTCTCAGCAGCGTCTCCAAAATAAATGGGCTGCAGAAAGACTTCGTAGAGATGCTTTTCTCCGAACCACCACTGGCGTGATGCTTGCGGTGCGCGTTGCGATGCAAGAACAAAGTCACGGACCGTCTCTGGCGTAAGACCCGGCGCGCTCGCATGCAACGCCATGATCTTAGCCGACGGGTCCGCGAGAACAAAAAGATCACTCTCCGCAAGTCGCCAGATGCCCTGGGAGGCATCCTGAATGGTAATCGGATCGCGGGTCGTCATTAAGGCCCGAACCGTGGGCAAATCCGCCAGCAGCACCGCCGAACGCGCAAGAGTTTCCTGGCGTTGCCGCTGAGAATCCTGGAACGTCGCAACGGAATTCTTGAGGTCGCGCTGAATTTGGCGGCGTGCCTCTTCCTGAACGGTTCGACGCACGACCAGCAGCGTGGTGCCGGTGAGGGCGAGGGACACCAGGAGCATGGAAAGCAAGAACTTTGTCCGCAGCTGAAGTCCCTTCATCCCGGTCCTCACACTCACCGCACAAATTTGTAACCGGCGCTGTGCACCGTACGAAAGTGCACCGGATTGGAAGGATCTTTTTCCAGCTTCTGGCGAAGCCGTAAAATGTGGTTATCCACGGTTCGCGTCGAGGGGTAGTTCTGGTAGCCCCAAACTTCGTTCAGAAGCTCTTCGCGGGAAATCACGCGTCCCACATTCTCAGACATGAACTTCAAGATCTTAAATTCCTGCGCCGTCAGAGTCGCTGGCTTGCCAGCGCACATGAGTTCCATTTTTGCAAAATCAACCGTAACATCGCCAAAGCTGAACTGTGAACTTGGAGGAGCGCCTCGGCCCGACGACCTTCGCACTGCGGCCCGAACTCGAGCTAACAGCTCTCGTGGGCTGAATGGCTTGGTGACGTAGTCGTCGGCGCCTAATTCGAGGAGAAGGACTTTGTCCGAGACTTCCGATTTTGCGCTGAGAATAATAATCGGGACGCCGGGAGACGCCTGCTTCACTTCCCGGCAAACGTCTTGTCCGGGAACTCCGGGGAGACGCAAATCCAGGACCAAGGCGGAGGGGACCGTCGCACGAAACTTCTCCAGACCCTCGGTACCGTTGGAGGCAACGTCGACCGCGTAGCCTTCGCCCTCGAAAAGCCGCTTCAGCGCCTTTTGCACCGCGCGGTCATCTTCAATAACCAGTACCCGTTCCATGATTCTCTAAGGCTACCAGCAAAGTGCTGGATTGACTGCCTTTTCAGGTGGAAATGACATCTTGTTGACAATTCTGAGACAGTTTTCCGCTTGGTGGTAGTTGGTCGGGCATCTAGGGAAAGGAAACCCAGCGTCGTTCACGGGCGCTGGCGGCAATCACGTCGCACAGGGCTACTTCAACGTGACCCGTCTCAAAGGTCGGGAAGGTTCGCTCCGCCTTAAAATTACCAGCTTCGATGTAGGCGTAGAAATCCTTGAACAATTGGGCGAAGGTGTCTGGATAGCCCTCGGCATGTCCACCGGGGTAAGCCGCATAGCCGCGGGCCTCGGGACTCATTAGAGCAGGGTTCTTGAGCAGGATGCGATTGGGCTCATTGCGACTGCCCAGCCACAGCACATTCGGCTCCTCAGCATTCCAAGAGAGCGATCCTTCGGATCCGTCAACCTCGAACCAAAAACGGTTTTTGCGACCCGCGCTGACCTGCGAAACCGTCATGACGCCACGAAGACCGCCTTCAAAATGCAGGAGGATGGAAGCGTAGTCATCTGATGTCATGTTCACTTCTTCGAACGCATCCGACTGAGCTTTCTGAAACGTCTCTACTCGCCCCAAGGGGCGTCGGCGCACTGGAACGACAGTTGCAAGATCGGCGCAAACCTCCACAACGCTTCGACCGGTAATCCACATAATCAGGTCAAGCCAGTGAGTTCCAATATCGGACACAGCGCGCATGCTCCCGCCCTGGCTGGCTTCCAACCGCCAGTTCCAGTCGGAGGGATAGAGGAGCCAGTCCTGCAGAAACGTGCCATGAACCAGCCGCGGCTCTCCGATAGCTCCGCTACGCACGAGAGCATGCGCCTCCTGACAAAGCGGGTAGTAGCGCTGGTTGTAGGTGACTCCGCCGACGCGGCCACATGTCTGCGCTTCTTGTACGAGCGCCGCGGTCTCCACCGCATCCATGGCAAGCGGCTTTTCGCACATCACGTGCTTACCGGCACGCAACGCCGCCTGCGCGTGAGGAAGGTGCAGATGGTTCGGAGTGCAAAGATGAACTATGTCGACGGAGGAATCGCCCAGTAATTCTTCTATAGAACTGTAAGCGCGCGGCAAATTCAGAGCACGGCAAGTCTCTTGCGTTCTAAGAAGAGAATTCCCGAGGATTCCCTGCACCGAAATTCCCTGTCGGCGTAGCGATTCAACATGAGCTCGGCCAACGAATCCAACTCCAACGACAGCTGCACGCAGATTCAACGGAGTCTCCTGAAATCAAGTAGTTCGCGGAACTTCTTAGCTCTCGGGAACCGGCGGACATCCCGGAAATTCATGCAAGAAAGTATTTCCGATATATCCCAGGTATTCGATCCCCACCTTGCTGGTAAAGTACGCATCGGAGGTCAGGGTTCGCAGAAAAGAGAAGAACTCAATACCCTGACTCAACCGAGGGTCAGCTTTCGCATTCTTGCGGTAGGCGATCAAATCCAGGATTTCTTTCTGATTTTCCGGCGAACCCTGAAGATAAGATTGGCCAAAGCGGTCTGTGCAAGCTTCGTCCAGCCACAGCAAACCTCCGCCCAGCTTGGTCTGAAATTCTGGATTTTCGCTGGTAATCAAGTCGATGAATTCTGGCGCTCCGCCTTCGAGCGCCCCGCCCGAGTGTTCGTCGGCAGGAAAAATCGTCGCGCAAAGCACCCGCAGCGTCTTGTATTCCTGGGGCAAGAAGAATTTTGGAACATAGGGAGCAGCCGCAGCTTTTTCCGCCGTAACCATGCGATGTACGTGTTCCGCAGCTTCCAGAGGGATCACACGCAGCACGGAGCCAGCCGCTACCCCGAGTGAGAGCGAACGCAAAATATCACGGCGAGAAATCGACAGTGTCGGCACAGTGAAATCCTTTCGTGAAAACTAAAGGTTGCCCTTCTTCGCCTGCTCCAGCAAATAATCCGACGCCCGCCATGAAAGCGCGAGAATTGTCAGTGTTGGATTCTTGTCCGGATTCGTAACAAACGATGCGCCATCGGTGACAAACACGTTCTTCACATCATGCGTTTGGCAATATCCGTTGAGCACCGACGTTTTTGGACTACTCCCCATACGCGCCGTGCCGAGCTCGTGAATAATCACGCCGCCGTTCGCAAGGCCGTGCGGGTTCTCGCCGTCAGGACGCGTCGTCGTCAGGTAAGTGCCCCCCGCGGCCTCCACAATGGCGCGAAATGTTTCCTGCATATCTTTCGCCATCTTGACTTCATTATCGCTGAAGCGCCAATTGAACCGGAGTACCGGAATGCCCCAGCGATCCACAACGTTTGGGTCAAGTTCGCAATAGGTGCTCTCGTTGGGAATCATCTCGCCGCGTCCGGAGAATCCCATGAAGCTGCCGTACATTTCCTTGCAGTGCTTCTTGAGGTCGGCGCCGTAGCCTTCATGCTGATCGCAAACATCGTCGAAATCGCCGACGCCGGGCAGCCCCTGGCCGCCACCTAGTTCAATGTGGTAGCCGCGTAAGAAGTCATTCTTCCGGTCAAACTTCCACCACGGCACATACATGTGCATGCCGCCAACTCCGTCGTGGTTGTGCGGCGGGACTTTGCCGAGCTGCGGAAAATAAGCCCCTCCATCGCTGCCGACTGTGTCCATCAGATAGCGGCCCACAGTGCCGGAGGAATTCGCCAGACCATTGGGGAACAAGGTTGAGCGGGAGTTCAACAGCAATCTGGCCGACTCGCAAGCACTGGCTCCAACCACGATTGCTTTCGCTTTCACACGGCGCTCGGTACGCGTAGCTTTGTCGACGTAGGAAACGGCTTCCGCTTTCCCATCTTTGCCAATAATAATTTCCCGCGCCATCGCGCCCGTAATCAAAGTGAAGCGCCCGGTGGCTTCGGCTTGCGGAATCAGCACCTGGCTGGAACTAAAATTCGAAGCGGTTTTGCAGCCGCGGCCACACTGCCCGCAGTAATGGCACGCCGGGCGCCCGTTCAAAGGCTTAGTAATAATCGCGAGTCGCGCCGGAATCAGTGGAATGTTTAGTTTGTCGCAACCCCTCTTGGCGAGAAGCTCCGAGCACCGCGGCTTCGGCGGCGGCAGAAAGATTCCATCCGGTGCGCTGGAGATGTTTTCCTTGCTGCCGAATACTCCGATGTAAGACTCGACCTTGTCGTAATAGGGCGAAAGGTCATCGTAAGAAATGGGCCAGTCGTCGCCCATCCCGTCGGTGGAACGAGAGCGAAAATCCACTGGAGCAAAGCGCAGCGCAATTCTTCCCCAGTGGTTGGTGCGTCCGCCCACGATTCGTGAGCGGAACCAACGAAAACGTGAGCCTGGCGCTGTGGTATATGGCTCCCCTTCAATTTCCCACGCGCCGTTGGGCGCCATGAATTCGTCGCCCAATACGCCTTTGAGTCTGGCCCCGACGCCAACGCCGCGATGCGGCAATTCATAGGGCCAAACGTGTTCTTTAAAATCTCTGCTGGGATCCAGAGCAGGGCCCGCTTCCAGAAGGACTACATCGAGGCCACCTTCGGTCAAGACTTTGGCAGCCATACCTCCGGCTGCACCGGACCCGATAATGCACACGTCATACACTTTGGCGGAACGAATCACTTGCGCCATGGAGAGTCAGCCCTCGTTCTAGATATCGTTCGTAATTCAGAACCGCAAAGCTTCTAAATATTTATAACTCGCCGCAATGCTGGCAAATTGATCTTTGGGATAGTCGTGTTCCACAAAGTAGTGCTCGATTCCCGCTTTGCCGGCATGCGCAAAGATGTTTTTCCAGTCAATCATGCCACTTCCCACTTCTGTCATGAAGGGGAAAACGCGATCAAGCGCCACGGGCTCATCCGCTTTTTCGGAGGGCGGCACGGACTTCACATCCTTCACGTGAACCATGGGAAAACGCCCCGGGTAGCGCTCGAAATACTTCAACGGATCCTGTCCGGCTACCGTCATCCAGCACAAATCCATTTCCATCTTCACGAGGTTGACATCTGTTAGTTCCAGGAGGAGATCGTAAGCGTATTTGCCATCTACCTTCACAAACTCGAAGTCGTGATTGTGATACGCGAACTGGATACCCGACTTCTTGCTCACCTCCGCCGCCTTGTTAAAAGTTTCGGCAGCGCGCTTCCAGCCGCCCGGCTGCTTACGGACTTGATCATCGATCCAGGGACATACAATGTATTTGTGACCGATGATCGCGCTGGCTTCGACAACCTTCGGCCACTTTTCGCCCAAGCTGGCGTAGTCGATGTGCATGGATGGAGCGCCCAATCCATTTTGATCTAGAACAGCACGCACCTGCTTTGGTGTACGGTCAAAATATCCCGCAAACTCCACTTCGCGATAGCCAATCTTCGCGACCTTCGCGATGCTGCCTTCGAAATCCTGCTTCATGGCATCGCGAACGGTATAGAGCTGCACGCCAACTTTTTCAATGCGGTGAGTTTCCGAGCCCCATCCAAGGCGAGGAGCAACGAGCAATCCGCTGGCTGCAGTAGCCGTACCGAGGAATGTTCTGCGATTCATCATTAGATTTCTCCTTTTTTCATCGACTCGGCGGCGAAATTGCACGCCCTTGCTGTCAGAGCCATGTAAGTCAGCGATGGATTCACGCATGAGGAAGACACCATACATGCGCCATCGGTAATGAACAGATTTTTCACATCATGCGCTCGATTGTGAGCATCAAGAACGGACGTCTTGGGATCGCGGCCCATCCTAGCCGTTCCCATTTCGTGAATGGTGAGGCCGGGAGCGTTGTCTTCGACGAACGGAGTAATTTCTTCCGCGCCAGCCGCCGAAAGCATCTCCGCCGCGGTTATCGACATGTCTTTCAGCAGCGCTCGCTCATTCTCGCGCCAGTTACAGCGAATTCTCAGCGCCGGGATTCCCCAAGCATCTTTGACTTCTTTGTCGAGCTCAGCATAATTCTCGAAGTTCGGCAAGCACTCACCAAATCCGTAAAATCCAAATCGCCACGGGCCAGGCTTGCTCAGAATCTTCTTAAATTCAGGACCGAAACCAGCCATCCCGGTCCCGCGATCCCACCCATCACGATCAGCCCCGCCCTGGAAACCATAGCCTCGCAGAAAACCAGGGTGTTTGGAATTCACGTTCCTGAAACGGGGTACATAGATCCCATTGGGACGTCTCCCCTGCACGATCCGATCCTCATGCCCAGGAATGCGACCGGAAGCGCCGCCGCCCATGACATGGTCCATCAGATTGTGCCCAAGTTGGCCGCTCGAATTCGCCAGGCCATTGGGGAATTCCGTCGTCGTCGAGTTCAGCAAAATGCGCGTTGACTCGAGTGTGGAAGCACAAAGAAAAACTACGCGCGCATGGACTTCCACTGTCGCATGGGTCTCAGCATCAATCAAACGGACGCCAGTAATTTTTCTCGTTGTGGAATCGAAAATCAGACTGTGTACAACGCTGTTTGGACGAATCGTTAACCTACCGGTGGCCAGCGCCGCTGGCAGCGTCGAATTCAGGCTGCTGAAATAGGACTTTGTGGCGCATCCGTGATCGCAAGGACCGCAATAGTGGCACGCGGCGCGGCCTCTATGCGGTTGCGTCAAAACAGCGGAACGGCCAATCGTCATCTTCCGTTCGCCGGGAAAATACTTGGCAATGGCATCCTTGACGTCCAACTCCGCGCAGTTCATCTCCATCGGGGGCAGAAACTTTCCGTCCGGGAGCTGAGGCAAGCCTTCCGCTTGTCCGCTCACGCCAATAAAATCTTCCACGTAGTCGTACCAGGGCGCGATGTCCTGATAACGAATCGGCCAATCCACTGCGATCCCCTCGCGCTGGTTGGCTTCAAAATCCAGATCGCTCCAGCGATAGGATTGGCGACCCCACATGATGGAACGACCACCGACATGCCGCCCGCGAATCCACAGGAAGGGCTTACCCTCCTCTGTCGTGTAGGGATTTTCCTTGTCCTTCACGAAAAACTTAGCGTTTGTTTCGTCCACCGCACCGCAGGTTTGCTGCACGGGCTGCTCTGCATTCGCCTTCTTGCGGTCGCCCATGTCGCGGAACTTCTTCTTCCAAACCGGAATATGCTCGGTATAGTCTTTAGCAGGGTCAATCGCGCGGCCCGCTTCCAGAAGGAGAACCTCTAGGCCCTTCTCAGAGAACTCCTTAGCGGCCCAGCCGCCAGTAATGCCTGATCCCACCACAATCGCGTCGTACGTCTTCGGCGGCACGGTTTTCTTCGACATAAGTTATTTCGCCTCCTGTTCGAGTGGGGCGCAGGCAGAATGCTGCGATGGAATGATCTCAAAATGCAGCCCTTGCTTAGCGCCAACTTCTGAGGTGAAATAACCGGCCAAACTAAGTCGCTTCATACTGTCAAAAAAGGGCCACTCCGAATCTGGCCTGTCCTTGTGTTTGCGACGGGGGGCTTCCAACTCAGCTTGTCGGAACTCGGTAAGCTCCTCGTCCAGCGTGGTCAGCATCTGCATTTGCTCAGCGGCAGAGCCTTCTACAAAATTCTTACCAAACGCTTTTTGGCACCGCGCGTCCACATCTGCGATCCCTGCAAGGAACTTGTTCCGATCTTCATCCTCCATCCAATCGGACAGGATCAGATCGATAAACTCATTCACGCGAACTGCTTTCGCGCCCGGCGTATCCGTCTCCGGAATAATTAATTCGGCGATTGCAGTCACGGTTGCATCCTGATGCGGGTTGAGAGTTTTCAGGTCTGCCGTGGCGGGAATTTGTTCGTGAACCGACTGGAAAAAGGCTAGCGCATCGTTGGACAGCAGCGGGAAAGCTGCCGTACCGGCAAGAAGTTTCAGGATTTCACGTCGTTGCATCGGTTCTCCTCGAACTGAAGAAACAGCCAACTACAAAATTTGGTTAAATTCCAACCGCTCGTTATCTGGACCCAGGACATTGAAATACTTGCAGCCATCGTTCCAAAACGGCAGGAAGACCGGTTCCGCCTCCACAATCGAGAACGAAGCATTCTTCAAAGTTGTAAAGGCTTCTTCAATATTCTCGACGTCAAAAGCAATGTGGTCAATGCGCCCATCCTTGCGTTGCCTGATTTCTTGCAGCTCTCGTTCCGGCATTTGATAGAGCTCAAGAATCATCTCGCCGCGTCGCATCATCGCAACCTTACCCTTGCCCTCGCGATATTCGAATCCCGATGCCATCACGTTGATAAAACCGAGCTTTCTATAAAAGGTTTCCGAGACTTCTAAATCAGTGACCGGCATCCCGATATGCTGGATACAATTGATCTTCAGCATCATATCCGTTCTCACTCAACTAGTGCGCAAGCCGTTCTTCCATGTCTTCCAACGCGATACCCTTGGTCTCTGGCATCAGAAACATCACAAATAATAACTGCAATACCATCATCGCTGTAAAGAAGGCAAAAATAGGAGCGCCTCCAAACTGGCGCGCCAAAGAGGGAAATACGTTCGTAATGATGGCGGCAAAAATCCAATGCGTGAAGCACCCAAAAGATTGTCCCGCCGCCCGGACCTCGTTGGGGAAGATTTCACCGATAAAGACCCAAATCACCGCTCCCTGACCAACCGCGTGGGCTGCGATGAAAGCGAAAATGAAGATCGTCATACCAGTAAAGGAATTGCGGTAAAAGGCCAGAGCGACCAAGGCAAGAGAAATAATGTAGCCTACCGATCCGATGTACATCAGGATGCGCCTC
>JANXUC010000127.1 GCA_025352065.1 Acidobacteriaceae bacterium
CCGACAACCCAACCATCAAGAACAGCAATCGTGCGGTGTGCAGAAAATCGGGCCCGATGTGGAACATTTGTCCGACGTACCGGCTTAAGACAAGCGTGCCCAAAGCGGTGACCACGCCGATACAAGTGTAGGTAGCCAGAATTGTATTAAAGAACCTGGCGAGCCCTTCTTTGTCGTCAACGGCGGTGAACTTGGCAATGTAACGTACCACGGAAGAACGGATACCAAGATCGAAAATTCCGTAATATCCCGTAATGGAAAAAATGAGAACCCAGATGCCAAACGCGGCATCTCCCAACCGGTGCAGGATAAATGGGGAAAGAAAGAATCCGAGAACAACGTTGATTCCGAGACTGAACCAACTCGACCCAACATTCCTAAGGATGTCGCGCTTACTCATCGGTGGAGCGCCTTTCCCTGCAGAGTTGCGCCCCGCGCTTTCGTTGGCCCGTGGTCAATGGAGCACGCAACGAATAACCGGAAGCCCCTTCAGGGAAAAGGGTGGACGGGTTCAAGGACATTAGCCTTCGAGCAAAGTCTCGCGTAATTCGCGGCACTACTGAACCTCCAACTGTTCTCGCAGCGCCGCCGCTTTCGGATCGCCGATTGTAGTTAACTCGTAGCCTAGGTCGAGCATGATGTCGCCCCACGCTGCTTCGATCTTAGCGACGCAGGAAGCCGGGAGTTTTTCTTTCCATCCGCCCGCTTTGGCAACGCGCACGAATGGAATGTCCTGGCGATGATTCTTGGTCGCCACCCACTGGCCGGATTCCCGCTTTTCCATCTCACGCATGCGATCCGCCGAGCTCTTGCCTACAGCGTTCTCGATTCGGGCCGAATCAGTGTCAATGCCGAGGAAAGCCGCGACACGTGTGAGCTCGCGGGCTGGGTCTTCCATCATGTCTTCGTAACGCATCAACAAGAAACCCTTCGTCTTGCCGCGAGTGTAGAGCCAACTGGCTACGTTTTCTCCCCACGTCCCCCAGCCGGCGGAATTCAGGCGACCTTGAATGCAGTCGTCCACATAGCTTTCCAGTGGATAGCCATCTTCAAAGTGGCGATATTTCCGCTGAAAATCATAGTAGGAGAGCACCACGTCCCTGGGATCGCGAACGATATAAATGACATTGCTGCAGCGATGATCGAAATACTCGTGAATCTTGATGAGGCGCGGGCGCGGCGTCCGCCGCATCGCTCGGTTGGACTGTGAGGAAGTATCGGGAATCAGGCGTTCAATGTTAAGGAAGGAAACGTCCTTGTCCGGATAAACCAAGTTCGCGATCAGAAAGCGTGTCCAGGTATTGCCGGATCGTGGGTAGGAAACAAGGAAAGTATCATCTGGATAGATGGCGAAATTGCGCCCTGCAACGTCCTTGCCCAGAAGCCTTTTAGCGACGTATTTCAGTCCGTAGATCATCGGGAGGCTGGCTCCAGGAGGGCGTCCACGACCTTTGCATCGGCGGGAGCTTGCCCGGAAATCAGCTCATATCCCAGGTATTGCATCAACCGGCCCCACGCCCCCTCGATTTGCGCAATACACGCCGCAGGCAGCGCTGTCTTTCCTTCGCCAGCCTTGGCGCTTCTCACAAAGAACTTATCTTTACGGGTATCTTTTGTGGATTCCCATTTGCCTGCCTCGTGCTGTTCTAGTTTTCGCATGTTGTCAGCGGTACTCTGTTCGACTGCGCGCCGAATTCTTTCGGGTTCCGGTTCAATGCTCAGGAACTTCGCAATCTTGACCAGCTCAACATCCGTTTGTCGAATCATGTCTTCGTAACGCAGCAACAGGAAATCCGGGTTGGTCTGGCGCGCAGCTAGCCAACTCCCGACGTTTTCGCCCCAAGAACCATAGGGACAGGTTTCGCCTGCGACAAAGCGCGCGACAAACTCCTCCATCGGGTGACCTTCCTGCAGGACGCGACGCTTGATTTGGTAGTGATATTGCGACACTGCCACGTCTTTCGGATCGCGCACAATATAAATCACGCGTTGATAGGAGGAATCGAAAGGGAAATGGCTCTTGATCACACGCGGCCTCGGCATCTCTTTAAAAAACTTGCGCGACATGGAATCCACCGACGGAATCACTTGATCGGCTTTGAGAAACGTCAGCGGCTCATCGGAGTGAACCAGGCTGGCGACCAGGAAACGCGTCCAGGTATTCCCCGACTTTGGATAGGAGACGATAAAAGCATCGTCGGGAAAGGTGATTAAGTTCCGTCCTGCGGAATCCTGGCCACGCAGGTGTCTCAAGGCAGCACCAAGTTTAGCGATCATGCAGCGCGCACTCCTAGCATAGATAAATTCTTTTCCCGTCCCCGCAGACGGGACCTTAGTTCGCTCCAAGGCTCTTATCGAACGGACTGTTGCACAATTGCTCCCAAAACGT
>JANXUC010000153.1 GCA_025352065.1 Acidobacteriaceae bacterium
CACAACTTGAACCCTAGCCACGCAGCAGTCACAAATCAAAACCAAGACCTCGCGGGCAAGAGTGTCCGCGCCACACAAACCGATCAAACTTCGTCTTCTTCCCTCAACTTCGCCAGCACGCTCATATCTTCCAGCGTGGTCGTATCGCCCTTCACTTCTTTGCCGGAGGCTATTTCGCGCAGCAGGCGGCGCATAATTTTGCCGCTTCGGGTTTTTGGAAGTATCGCGGCAAAGCGAATATCGTCAGGCCTTGCCATGGCGCCGATTTCTTTTGTTACCCACTTCTTCAACTCATCTTTCAATTCCGCGCTGGGCTTATGTTCTGTGTTGAGAGTGACGAAAGCGCAAATGGCTTGCCCCTTGATGCTATCGAGTTTGCCCACTACGGCGGCTTCCGCCACCGACTCATGCGAAACGAGGGCGGATTCGATTTCCATTGTGCTCAGCCGATGCCCGGAAACATTGAGGACATCGTCGATGCGTCCCATGATCCAGAAGTAGCCGTCCGCATCCTGGTGCGCGCCGTCGCCCGTAAAATAAGCCCCGGGAATTTGCGACCAGTACTGCTCCACGTAGCGATCAGGGTCGCCGTGGATCGTGCGCAACATGCCGGGCCAAGGCTTCCTGATGATGAGATATCCGCCCTCGCCAGCTGGCACCGGCTTGCCGTCGAGAGTTACGATTTCTGGAACAATCCCCGGAAACGGCCTTGTAGCGGAACCCGGCTTCGTGGCAAAAGCTCCGGGGAGAGGCGCGATCATGATGTGGCCTGTTTCCGTTTGCCACCAGGTATCGACGATGGGGCAACGGTTTTGCCCAATGACTTCGCGGTACCACATCCAAGCTTCGGGATTGATAGGTTCGCCCACTGATCCCAGCAAGCGCAGGCTGCTGAGTTTGTGCTTGCGCGGCCACTCGTCGCCGTATTTGATGAACGTACGAATCGCTGTAGGAGCGGTGTAGAAAACGTTGACTTGATGCTTGTCGATCATGCGCCAGAAACGATCTGGCTCGGGAAAAACAGGGCCCCCCTCGTACATCAAGCTCGTAGCGCCGTTTTGCAGAGGTCCGTAAACGATGTAGCTATGTCCGGTAACCCAGCCAATATCGGCGGTACACCAATAGGTATCTTCTTCTTTTAGATCAAATACCCACTTCGTCGTGATGTAGGTCGCAACCGAATATCCGCCTGTAGTATGCACGACGCCCTTGGGCTTGCCGGTTGTGCCGGAGGTATACAGGATGTAGAGAGGGTGTTCCGAATCTAGCGGTTCAGCGGGACAGACGTCGGAAGCTTTCTCCATCAGCTCGTGCCACCAATGGTCACGACCGGGCTTCATATTGATGGGAGACGACGTCCGCTGGTAGACGACGACGTTCTTGACCGAAGGGCAGGATTGCAGCGCCTCTTCCACAGCTGGAAAGAGTCTGACTTCAGCGCCGCGGCGATAAGATCCGTCTTGCGTAATGACAGCCACGGCATTCGAGTCGTGGATGCGGTCGATGAGGGCGTTGGCGGAAAATCCCCCAAAGACGACCGAATGCGTGGCGCCAATCCGCGCGCACGCTAGCATCGCGATGGCCAGCTCAGGAGTCATTCCCATGTAAATCGCTACGCGGTCGCCCTTTTCAATGCCGAGTTTCTTGAGGACGTTGGCGAACTTCTGCACTTCGCGGTGAAGTTGCTGGTAGGTCAGTGTGCGGACTTCGCCGGGCTCGCCTTCCCAAATGAGCGCGGCTTTGTTCTTGCGTGGACCCTGCACGTGGCGATCCAGGCAGTTGTAAGAGAGATTGAGCTGGCCTCCAACGAACCACTTCACCCACGGAGCCTTCCACTCGAGGACCGTATCCCACTTCCTAAACCAGTGGAGTTCTTCGGCAATACGCCCCCAAAACTGCTCAGGATGGTCGACGGATTCCCGGTAAATACGCTCGTATTCTTCTGGGCTGCCAATGTGGGCTGCCTGCCGGAATTCGGGAGAAGGCTCGAATTTACGCAGTTCGTGCAGAATGGACTCTATACAAGTTGTTTGCGGGTCAAATACCATGTTTCTCGTATTCCTTCTGATCAAACGATGAATTATAAACTGGCTTCGCAGACAAGAGGTTGAAACAACCCCGTGCGTTTGTAATTCATCTATCTGGGTGCTAACATCCGGAGTAGAAAAAGATTTCAGGAGACCGATTATGGCAGACAATGGTGGCAGTGGCTTGGTCTGGTTTTTGGCAGGATTGGGCATCGGCGCGGCCGCTGGTGTGCTGTATGCGCCGCGCTCCGGCGCTGAGACTCGCGAGGCGCTGCGTGCGCGCGCGGAGGAAGGTAGCGAACGGGCTCGGCATCAAGCTCGTCGTGTTCGGGAGAACGCTGGCGAATGGATTGATCGTGGTCGCGATACCGTGAGTGAGCACAAGGAAAATTTCCGCGCAGCTTATGAGGCGGGACGCCAAGCTTACCGGGAAAAGACCACAGAAGTACCGGTCGAAAATCTCTAGTCTTCAGATCGGATGTTCTTATTTTGATTCAGACATAGTTCGCTTTAGCGATCTGGTTCTGCGAGTTCAAGCATGGACAAACTTACTCTATTTATAGCAATTACGTCAGCGGCAGTGCTGCTGCAGATGTTTATTCTGGCTGGCATGTTTTTTACCATGCGTGCGAGCAGCTCCCGCATGGAAGCTCTAGCCACCGAGCTCAAGGGCAAAGCTCTCCCCGCGATTGAGCAGGCGCATGCGATGCTGACGGAGTTGCGTCCGCAGCTCAACGGCATCCTGGAGAACGTGAACCACTCTACGAATCTAGTACGCGGCCACATGACCCGGCTGGACGCCACGGTACACGATGTATTGGACCGCACCCGCTTGCAGGTAATCCGCACGGATGAACTCGTGACCAAGACGCTTGATCGCGTCGAGGATGCGACTGAAGCCGTTCACGGAACCGTGATGGCTCCGGTTCGGCAGCTTTCTGGAATCATGCATGGGATTTCGGTTGGATTGGGCTTTCTGGTCGGCGGAAAATCGCGCAACGGCCGCGAACCGGGCGTACCGCGCGACGAGATGTTTATCTAGCCGCTTTTCGTAGCGCTGGCCTCCGCCGGATTATTCGCAGAGCACGTCGCCCTGCGTGTGCGCCGATCACAATTACCTGGACCGCCTCCTTATAGCACTACTCCCGACTATAATGGGAAATTCGCTATCCACTGGAGAATTCAACCCCCTTGGCATTCGAAGAAAACGTATACGACCTGCGCCGCGACAAACTGAAGCAGATTGAAGCGCTAGGGCAGGAATCTTATCCTCGCCGCTACGACTTTACCCATACCGCCGCGCAAATCATCAGCGAATATTCTCTCAAAACTGGCGAGGAACTCGACGCCGCCCGCGTTGTGGTTCGTGTGGTTGGGCGCATTATGGCGATCCGGCAAATGGGTAAGGCTGGCTTCGTGCACTTGCAGCAGGGCGGACAACGCCTCCAGGTCTACGTCAAAAAAGATGCCGTCGGAGAAAAGAATTTCGAGCTCTACAAACTGCTCGACATCGGCGACCACATCGGCGTCGATGGATATCTGTTTCGCACCCGCACCGGAGAGCTGAGCGTTCACGCCGACGGCCTGACGTTTCTCGCGAAGGACCTGCTTCCTCTTCCCGAAAAATGGCACGGGCTCACCGACGTCGAGCTGCGTTATCGCCAGCGCTATGTCGATCTGGTGATGAACCCGGATGTGCGCGAAGTCTTCGTTAAACGCAGCAAGCTGGTGCAATCCCTGCGGCGATCGCTGGATGGCCGCGGATTCATTGAAGTTGAAACACCGATGATGCATGCCATCGCTGGCGGCGCCGTCGCTAGGCCGTTTGTCACGCACCACAACACGCTCGATATCGATCTGTTCCTCCGCATCGCGCCGGAACTTTATCTTAAGCGGCTGACCGTCGGCGGATTTGATCGCGTTTACGAAATCAACCGCAACTTCCGCAATGAGGGCCTAGGCTGGCGCTGGAATCCCGAGTTCACCATGCTGGAGTTCTACCAGGCTTACGCCGACTATCGCGAAGTCATGCAGCTCACAATGGAGCTGGTCGAACAAGCCGCCCTCGACGTGAACGGCACGACGAAAGCCAAGTGGACGCTGCCGGACGGCGACCAGGAAATTAATTTCGCTCTCGCCAACTGGCGGCGCATGACTATGCGCGAAGCCATTATTCACTTCTGGCCTGAAGCTGCTGGGGCAAAGCCTGAGATGAGCGATTTCGCTTCGCACGAAAGTGTTGGCGCATTGGTCAAGCGCTTCAACAGTGCGCACTCGCACATGGCCTACAACCCAGCCGAGCCTACTGGAAAGACAATTGCAAACCTATTCGAAGCCGTCGCGGAAGAGCATCTGGTGCAGCCGACCGTGATTTATGAGTTCCCTGCCGCCGTGTCTCCCCTGTCGAAGAACAAGCCCGACGAACCGGACTGGGTGGAGCGCTTCGAGATTTTCGCCGGAAAGATGGAAATCGCAAATGGCTTCAGCGAGCTGAACGATCCTGAAGAACAGCGCCGCCGCTTCGAACATCAGATTTCAGAACGCGAACGCGGCGACGACGAAGCTCACCAGATGGATGAGGACTACATTCGCGCGCTTTCGTACGGGCTACCGCCGACGGGCGGCTTAGGTCTGGGAATTGATCGCCTGACTATGCTCCTAACGGATTCGCACACGATTCGAGATGTGATTTTGTTTCCGCTTCTGCGACCGGAAAAACCCCAGAGTAAAGAGCCACAGACTCCTCACAGCTAACGCGGGTTCACAAGTATGCCATTGTCATTCTGAGCGCAGCGAAGAATCCCTTTGAACACCACAGTCCTAACGGCGATAGGGATTTTTCGCTGCGCTCAGAGGCTGTGACTTTATTGTTTTGCTCCAAAATTAACACTGAAAATAAACGACTTACGCGTCTGAAAATCGCATAAATCGAAT
>JANXUC010000121.1 GCA_025352065.1 Acidobacteriaceae bacterium
GAAGACCAGGGTTCACCGCGCACGCATGAAACTCCAAGAGCATTTGACCCCGGCATTCAGGCCGTCGATGAGCGACCATCTCCGTCTAATGAAAGGAATGAACCCGTGGTCTCGTGTAAGAAAGTAATCGCCGAATTGTCGAATTACCTGGACGAAAGCATTGACAGCAAGCTCAAGGCTGAGATTGCGCACCACCTCCGCCACTGCCGACGATGCTCTGTGCTGTTGGACAGTACCCGGAAAGTATTGGTCATCTCTGGCGATGATAGGACGTTCGAATTCCCGGCGGGGTACAGCGAACGGCTTCACCAATATCTAAGCCAGAAGCTTCCAGCGGACAAATAGGTAGTGGTCTCAGGCTGAGAAGTGTTTCGCTGCAAAATCAGGATGAACAATCGGTCGAAGGTGCCTGGCGTTAGACGCGATTTCTGCCCCGGCTGCGCGGGGAGGCTTAGGCTTGCACTCCTTGCCGGGCGAACAACTACGCTTGTTGCCGTAAAGCGAATTTGCGTTCTAGAGCGGTCGATGTTCGAACCACGAGCTCCGTTTCAACCACGTACTCTGCGCCTCGTTGCCTTTTCAGTTTCAACAACTTCTCCAACGCGGCAAACGCTGTCTCCCCCAGTTGCTCCCGGGGAACACGTATCGTTGTCAAAGCAGGGCGTACCAGAAATGAGAATAGAATGCCGTCAATTCCTGAAATCGATACATCCTTGGGGACATCGATTCCCGTTTCTTCCAGGGCAATGATCGCTCTCATGGCGATCAGGTCGCTTCCGCAGAAACACCTGGTTGGCGTTGACCCCGTGCCCACGCGCCACCGACGCCTCTTCCACCAACGTCTGTTCCACTATCCTACGCTTCTCCTCCACGCTGCGCCGCTCCCGCACGGGCGGCGTCCCCGCCGGGCTCACTACCGCACTCATCTCTGGAACCGCTTGCCTGGAAGTGTCCATCTCCGCTCCACGTGGACACCTATCCCGCGCGTCCACTTCGCAAGCTTCGCTCCTCCTCTTAACTTATGTCCAGACGGTCTTTACCGGACGCTTTTACCAAAGTTCAGCATGGAGCCTGTTCTCGACGCAGTCATGGAGGACGGCGCGGACACTCATCGCGACTCGCCGTCTCTTTCGGGCGCGATCTTCACTGGGGACGAATCGTTGTTTCTCATGGCCTCACCAGAACGCTACTCTGAACATCCTCTCGGCGTCGCCGTTGCTCAGTTTGCCTGTGAGTCCGGAATTAAAATCCACGATGCAACTTCCGTCGAGATTCACAAAAGCCGGGGCGCTACCAATGTTGTTCTCTAGTTTGTCGGTTGTGGGAAACTCTATGCGCCCAATCGCCAGGCGACCGAGCTGACCGGTCGCTGTTGCCGCCAGCGGCGTCAAAATTCCGCCGCTCGTCGCAAACTTTGTGTCGGTGACAGCAAGACCCATAAAACTGGAAACTACGGAGCCAATGTGCTGAGCTGCAACGCCGCAGGCAAGATTCCCGCCGAACAAGACACCGAAAGACTTCTCAGTTTGTGGTCAAACGGAACGTCATGATTTGACGTTGATTCATGGGCGCCGTCAAAACTCCGCCGCTGACGGGTAAACTCTTCAGGTCCGTTTCGATGTGGGTGGACTGCATCGCGCTGAGCACTCCTCCCGTTCGCCCCGGGACTCCGATGGAGACATTTCCGGCTGCGCCCTGGTTCCAAACGCGGGCGATAATCCCCTTCGCGATGCCTTCCTCGGCCGGTTTCAGCGTCCACAGCAGGGCATTCGGATTCGAGATGGTGAGGAAGGAATATGTGCTGGCTGGATAGGGGCTGCCGCTGGTGGGTCCCGAAACCAGTGCTGTCGTCAACGGATTCTGGTGCTCCATCGCAAACTGCATGGCAGTCGTGACACTGTACGCCCCGTGTACGTTGAGGGCAAAGCGCTGTAGAAAATAACTATCGCCGCCCTGGTTGTGTCCTCTTCCGTGGTTGTCAATCATCCCACCTGCCAGGAAGTTCAACTGTGGAGTAACCGTATCCAGGCTGCTGATCGTGCTATGACCGATCTGCACGAACGAGCAATCGGCATTGGAAACCGTGACTCCAACGTTGCCGTTGCTGCTGGTCATGTCCGCAAAGTGGTTCACGGAGGCCCAATCGTAGCGGGCGTTGGTCGGGGAATAGTCTCCGCCTTGCGTCGTCAGCTTGTCGTGGATGACCGCGCCGAGTTCTTCGGTATGTACGTCGGGCTGGCTCAGATTGAAGCTGAAACTCCAGGTCTGTGTCGCAAGGAAATTTTGCGTGATCTCGTTCGCAACATCAATTCGGTGGGAGTTGCGGTAGAGCGTCAGGTGGGTACGATGATTGACGCCAGCAGAGCTTGTCACCAAGAGCGTCACCGAGACTGGCCCTGCGCTCTCCACACTAATGCTTCCGCTTCCACTCGTGCTGACGTCGTTGACTGCCAGCCCACCGATGGAGCTGGCGAATTCCGCGTTCTTCTGCGTCTTGTCGATCAGGCTGATGATCGATCCGCGCGTATCCAAAGTGACTTTGTAAACTCCGTTGTCGATCAGGGAATTTGCATTGCTCACGACGGCGGCATTTCCGAAGTTCGCGCCCGCGCCGGGATCGATCTCGAACACTTTGTAACCCACGGGGGGAAGAGCGGAAGCGAGTACTCGCAGCGTTTGCACTCCACTAACCGCCATTACTTGCGAGGGTGTTTCCAGTCCCGTGGTCACGTCGATCACATGCACAGGTAGGGTGCCGCTGTAGGCAATATCGGCGTAGTCGGTGCGCGTCCAGCTCAGCGGGTTGAACGCGTAGAAACGGGTCTTGCCGCTAACCGCCGGAATCATGCCCGCAAATGTGCTGGCGGCTTGGGAGTAAAGGCTGTCCACGTAAGAGGCGATACCTGTGGCCACTTTGCGTTGAAAAGTCACGCGCTGCGCGTCCGTGACTGCCGGAGTGCCGTTGACCATATCGTGCTCCCAGTATTGCCCGAAATAAATCCAGGCCTGGTCGCGGATCGCGGTAAAGCGGTTCATGAATGTAGGAGATTGCAGACTCACCAAAGTCGCGAGCGCCTCTGCGCTACGTAGTTTTTCGGTCTCCCGCCGCACGCTTGAGGTGACTTCCGCAAGAGAAGCGGTGGCCAGATCCCATTCGTTGCCGAAGGTTACCGCGACCGTCGGCAGCGACGAGGCATAGGTCGACTCAAAATCCTTGAAAAAGTCCAACTCATTGGAAACAATGACGCGACGGCTGGAGTTCGACAACGCTTTCGCAACCGCGGGGAAACTGTAGTTCGCGTCACTGAGCGAGGTCAAGGTTTCCAGGTCGTCCCAACCTCGACCGAAAGCGCCGATTACGTTAAAAGGATATTTCGCCTGAAACTTGCTGTCGGTGTCCACAAAAGGAACGACCTCTTTGGGGATTCGCGCCTCGGCATAACCGCCGATGCCTTGGCCAATCTTAGCTCCCGGAAGGAGAGCAAACTGGGACTGCCACTTGAACAACAGCTTGCTGCCGTCCGGTCCCCCTGCGTAGTAAATCTCATGCGGACGGTTAGCTGCGTTCGCCACTTGCGTCGCGCAATTGCAAATGCCGCGCCAACTGTATTTCGCGCCCGAACCTGCCCACAACGAGGGCAAGCCATAGGGGAGCGTCTGGTTTTCCATCGCGACGGCTATCGGAAAGCGCACTTTGTAGAGCCGCTCAATATGTCCCGAGTAATACATACCGCGAAGTACGGCTTCCGTCGGGATTCCGCCGTAGACCGAGACCATGGCGTTTAGCGGCACCGTCATGTGGCCATCCAGCACACGACTCATATAACGGTTGAATTGCGCCGCCGTCTTTTTTTGCTGGTAGTTCCACATCCAATAGCTACCATCGGCGTTCCAACGCATCTGGTAATCGGAAGGCTGGCTGGCGGTCGCATCCATCTCATTGAGATAGAGGTCGCTCATGTCGTTCAATACTGTGCTGTAGGTGGCTTCGTTACCCGACCACATATAGTCGGTGTGGTCGTCCGGAGCAATATAGATTCTTTTCTGCGCGGACGCAGTAGCGCAGAAAAGCGCCAAGGAACAGCAGGACAAAAGCAATCGGCGTGTGGGGGACATGGGGGTGTGCTCCCTGAAATCTCAGAATGATTTTTACTTCTTGTTTTTACTTATTTGGCCCGCTTAACTTGGCCAGACTACCAATCGTGCACCACGGCAAGCATCGTAGACTGCCGGTCACCCACATAGCGTGCCTGAATCTTTGCCCAAGGGTCAAAATCGGTAGTACATCCGGAAGTGCCAAAATACGGGCCTGTGCAACGCGGTTCGCGGTTGCTTACAGCCGGGTGTTGGGAGACAGCAGATAGAAGGAAGATTCTTAAGTCTGATCTAAGTTGTTGATGTTAAGAGATATTTTCATTTGACGCAGTGCGGCCAGTACCACAGGCACCGGATCTGCCACTTCTCCAGGCGTGATGGAGGCGGTCAAATCGGTGGGCATCCGGCCCCATCGCGGTGCATGAAAACGGATTCTTGGATGTGATTTTTGCAAGGCTCGGAGGAGCGTTTCCGCAGCCGCCTTGGCAGCGGAATACTCCGTCATGCCAAAGGGAGTTTCGTTGATCGACACCGAAGACGGCTGCAGGATACTTGCCAGCTTTCCCGTGGACGATGCTGCTGTGAAGACTCTGAGAAAGCCGTCAACGTAAACCTGGCACAGCTCATGGAATAGCGGGGTTGAAAATCTTCCCCGCGGCGCACCGATGATCGGCGATGTTGAAAAATAGCATACCATCGTTGGCGCAAAGTCTCGACAAAGCTCTTCCAGGTTACCCGAGTCTCCGAGAACATCCAGTTGAAAGCAGCTTGTCGGAGCATCGGCACCGATCTCCGCGGCGAGGCGCAGGGCGTCATCCTCGCCAACGTTGTAGGAAAACTTCACCGAAGCTCCGCCAGCGGTGAGCTGCTTCACTGCGATTTCGCCGAGCCCGCGAGAACCTCCGATGATGATTGCTCGCTCATCGGAAAATTCACCGGGAGTGACAGAGCGGGACGCTTCGGTAAATCCGGCCTGCACGACGGGCGTGGGTCGCAGGAAGGCGGTTGCCGTACCGCTGAGCCCATCGCTGCGCAAGCGGATGACAGCACGGGAAAAACGTTCGTCGAATTCTTCCACCGAATAAGCCAATTCCACGGAAGTGTCGGAGGAGTCTTGCAGGTTGATAGCGTTCAGCAGCGAGTGCAATCCGGGGACGCGCATGCCAACCACGCGCGTGGAGGCAAGCAGAGCCGCAAATTGGTCGGCCGGCAATTTTGCAGAGGCGTAGGGAAACATGGCAGCCGCCAGCGCTCGGTCAAACATCAACGGCAAGCTTCCAGCAGCGGACGATATCTGGTTCGGCAACAGGGTATGCGCCGACTCCATAGCGGGCGACTTCGCAGGGATGTCTGACATCCGCTTGTCCCTCCGATCCGCCGATCGCCACTCGACATCAGCCCGTACCAATCCAGCCGTGGGCGTGGTGGCTTCCAGGCGGACCTTGCCCTCGCTAGTCGATGTGGCTGAGAAAGAGACATCCTGGTTCAACCGTGCCGGGTTGCGGAAATCCGCACGCAGACTATGAATTCGGATGGCTGGGTGGCTAGTTAGCCAGCAATCTAGCATCCCAAGTAAGGTATGAACGCCATGGACGACCGGTTGGCCGAATATAAGCCGCCGCGCAGCGATCCGGTCAATGTGGATGGGATTGAAGTCGCCAGATAACTCTGCAAAGCTGTGCTGGCCATCTATGTTGAAGCGTTTGACCTCGATTTCCATGAGCGGGGTTTCCTAAAGTGCACTTGATGTCCATATCATTGCACTCTTCGCGGTTTGAACGAGTTCTATCTTCCTAACCGAACCGCAGTTATGCACGAAATTGGCACAATTGTGCAGGTAATTGCCACAAAAACGCCAGCTTTTCGCCCATTAAAAACCCATGAATTCTTCAAATAACTAGGTCTCCGCCTCTGCTCCACCATGTATACTTCATGCTGATTTGCAAGCCACCCGTCCTGCAAATGGTTCTCTGTCTTGTGAAGGTGTGCGGACTTCATGTCTAACTTAAATTCTTTTTTGGATTTGCTCTCAATCCCCCCCGGGACTCCAGAGACCAATTCGTCTCTCGTCTGGATGCTCAACGGGACTCTCTTCGTTGCCGTGAGTGCAATGGTGGTCTGGCTGTGGCATTTTGCGCGGCGTAAAGACCTTGCTTCAGCCAACGTCCGCTTGAAGCGCTTCCTCGTTTCCACGCCCACTCTGTCTGTCTTAGCCCTCGGCGCGGTTTTCAACGTGGGCACCGCAGCGTATTTCGGATACGAGGTTCCGCGCGACATTCTGCAGGACATAGTATCCGCAAAGCTATTGTTGCAAGGCCAGCCCGCGTTTCCGTTGAACATGACGGATCAGGTTAAAGATGTGATGGACCACGAGCCAGCACCCGCTTCTCTGGCCCGGTGGAGTCCAGCGCTGGAGGAGATGGAGAAGCGGGCGTATGATGCCGTCGTTACCGAGCCGTGGGCGCAAGCGCACCCCGCGGGTATGACCCTGCTGTTCGCGCTGCTCGTACCGTGGATGCATGTGCGTACGATCCAACTTTTATTTTCGCTGGTAGCGTTAGCGTCGTTACTCGGGACGGTTTGGTTTTTGCAAAAGGGTCTGAGCTCTCCAGCACCGCCGCGTTTTCTGGCGGCCTTGACCTTGGGGCTGCTGGGATGGTTCCCGTTTTGGATGGTTCTGCGCAACGGGCAGGTCGGTTGCGTCTTGACCTTCTTGATGGTGCTGGCTTGGTATCTTCTGCGGAGCGAACGGAATGTGGCCGCAGGCCTGTGCCTCGGTCTGGCGACGGCTCTGAAGCTGTTTCCCGGGCTGTTGATTGTGTACTTGCTCATTCGGAGACGGAGAGCGTTCTGGCCCGCCGCGTTCGCGGCAGCTTTCTTCCTCGTGGCCAGTTTTGGTTTGGTCGGATGGCAGAATACGATGGACTATACCCGGGTCAGCCATATGGTCCAGGAGTATTACAAAGACTATCCTGCCAACCTTTCGTTGACGTCTGTGTTTCTTGCTTTGACGCCGGGGTTGGAGCTGAAACTACATATTTCCATGATCTTGTCCGCTGCCTGTTTGTGCTTGCTGGTTTGGACGGTGTCCCGCAAATCAAGCGATACGGCAGGGGTCCTCACTTTCGATCTGGAATATGCCATGTTTATGGTTCTCTTGCCAGTGCTCTCTCCGGTGTCCTGGGATCACTATTTGGTTGTGCTCGCGCTCCCGTTTGCGGTGCTGATCTTCGCCCTGCGCAAGGGTGGTTTCTTCGCCGAGCGGGGGATGTGGACTGCGGGTTTCCTGGTTGTGTCTACGCTGCTGGCCGTACCCCGGCACTTTGCGAATTGGATTGGACTTTCCGTTCTACATTTGCGCCACCCAACCTTTCTGATTAAGTTGCCCGTGATCGCCGTCTTAGGCACGTTTGCTCTCCTGTGGGGAATGCGCCTGCATCGGGCACAGGGGACGGGCCTGCTCGAATCTCCCGAGGAAAGCGAACAGATCGAAGCTGGCGATCAACCTTTGGCGGCTTAGTCCGAATTGGTTTGCAGATGCTACATTGCGGATCGCAGAAGCAAAATCGATGACGGATTTTGCTTCCGCGATGCGTAGTCCACAATTCCCCCGCACCACAAATACGATCTTGCGCACTCAGCCACCGCTACCGTCCGGTTGCTGGCGTGGCTGCGCGATGGCTCTCCGCCTCGCTGGTTTCAGGGATATAGTACAAACGAATTGTCTTATCAATGGTGGCGATCGGCTGGTACGCCTCAAGCCAGGTATAGCCATTAAATGTGGCGGGGAACCAGGGACTCTCGCCGAGGCGGATGTGATAGTTGCTGATGGCGATCCAGCCTGTAGCATGTTCGTAAAGAGCCAGAGTTTGGAAGGGTGGCAAGTTCATTTGGGTGAGATCGGCGCTGGTATAGAGGCGCAGGTGCAAGTGGTCCACTTTGTGTTCAGCGAGCAGGTGCGAAAGCCGAAGAATGTTCTGGCCCGCGTCGAAATCGCCGCCAATAAGAATGTTCTTATCCGGGGTACTCCCAGCGAACACGCTTGTGTAGGACAGGTAGTTGGGATGGATCCATGAGGTGGAAAGAATGAGTCCGAGTAAGAGGCCGCCCAGGGTTACTGGCATGAGGCGTGGCCAACGCGAACGCAAGGCCCAGAGTTCACAACAAGCGTACGCCGCAACAATCGCGAGCAGCGGATATATGAAAAGAATGTGGCGCACTCCAAGATTTACCTTGATGAACATCCCAACAAATAAAATTGTCAGCACCGAAACTGCTGGCGCGGCGAGTTTCCAATTTTGCCCCCGATAGAACTGGCCAAGCGCCCACCCTGTTCCTAGAATCCCCAGGAACGTGAAGACAGGCGGAGTCTTGAATATCAGCATCACCGGGTAGAAATACCACCAGCCCCCGCGCTTCACTTTCCCGAATATATAGGCCGGATACAGCTTCGAATTTTCTCCCAGTATGTTGTGAATACCCCGAAAAAAATCTGGCGCCGGAACCCGAGGGTTGAGAGACAGCAGTTTGAGAGCGAGAGACTTAACGGGCGATGGCAGCCCGGAATTTTGAACCTTGGCCATAGGGTGGTCGAACATCTGGTCTAGGGGTTCCGCAGAAAAGCGGTATCCACCCCAAAGCACGAAACACATGGCCAGAAACGCGACCAATGAGGGACGCGTCCATTCCCGGAACATTTGCCGCATTGATTCCACCAGGGATTGACCCGCCGTGGATTTTGCCGAATCCTTCTGCGCCCACCATCGGCATACTAAGATCGCCAAACAACAGGGCGGCAGAAACACCATCGATGGAGCGTTCGAGAGCACGGCTCCCGCCACCGCGGCTCCCAGAACAACGGAGCGCCACCCCCTCGGAGCGTCCAGCCAGCGTATCCACGCAAACAGCGCCGCAGGCAGAAATGCGAACAGCGCCGGATCGACATAAGCGACGCTGCAAAATCCCAGAATCACAGGTAGCGTGGTGACCAGAGCCACCGCAAGAACCGCAGGCCAGTCTCCGAATAGGCTGCGAGCCCAGAGAAAAGTTACCAGCGCCGCCAGCAGAAAGAAAGGGAGAGTGCCCACCCGCGCCAACGTCAAGTTTCGGGCATACTGCCCGCGCGCATTCAATATCTCGTTACCAGCTCCGTAGCGATCAAAATCCGTTGGGTGAGTGGGATCGATCACCCGAATGTTCGGCAGGCGCAGCCCGGATAAATAGGGGCCCAAAGCCGAAGCCACGCGTGGCAAAGGCGGATGCTGGGGCTCCATCCTGAAGGTCCCCTTGTCGAGCCATTCCATGCCGCATGCAATGTGCGCGGTCTCGTCGTAGGCTTGGTTGAAGACGTGATAAGTGGAGACAATCCGGCCTACGCCCACGAGCGTTAGCACGATGGCCATCGCCAAAGGCAGCTTGGACGGCGTTGCATTGTTGACTTTGAGTTCCAAGGCGATCGCTCCATAATACGAAGCCTATCCTAGCATTGAAGCGGCTTGAATCCGCCCCTTGGCAGCTCCAGGTAGTTTCCGTGGCTGCCGCCGTCGTCATGAACTGCGGGGAGGGTGTTCCGCTTTTCGTACGCCGGGTTCGAGGGATACCTTATTATGGGTGGGTGGCGCATCGTTGCGCTGGTCAATTCATGGGGACCTTCTTCTCGATTCTCGCTGTTGGCTTTGTTCTTGGAATGCGACACGCCACCGATCCGGATCATGTAGTTGCGGTGACCACAATCGTCAGTCGCGAACGAAGTACGGCGAACGCGGCGGTGATTGGTGCCTTCTGGGGCCTTGGGCATACGGCCACAATTTTTGTAGTGGGAACGGGCATCATTCTTTTTGACATAGTGATTCCAGTGCGCTTGGGTCTGAGCATGGAACTTTGTGTTGGGTTCATGCTGATTGCGCTGGGGATATGGAATCTGGTTACATTCCGACGTTCTGTGGTTGTGGTGCCACCAGAGAATGTGGAGGGCATCATTCTGACCCACTCACATGCCCACAGTCACCGGGGCGTGGTTCACAGCCACAGTCATACGCATGTTGGTGAAGCGGGACTAAGAGTTCCGAAAGCGGTTGGGCCTCGGCATCCTGACTCCAGATATCGTAAGGGTCTCGCGCGGTTTGGGAGGCCACTGGTAGTGGGAGTGATTCACGGCCTCGCAGGTTCGGCAGCCGTCGCGCTGCTAATTTTGGCAAGCATCCGGAATTCGGAATTGGCGATCCTTTACCTGCTGGTCTTTGGGGTTGGAACAATTGCAGGAATGGTGTTGATTACCACAGGGATTGCGTCCAGTTTGCGCTTCGCAGGCGACCGTGCAGAGCGATTCAGTCAGCGCCTGGGACTAGTCACCGGCATGATCAGCGTGGCTTTTGGGTGTTTCGTGGCATATCGCATATGTGTTGTACAGGGTCTCTTCGGCAGCCATCCGAGCTGGATACCGAACTGACCCAACCAATTTATTGAACTCGGCGTACAATCCTTGCGACAAGCGTTGGATAGGCTCCGAAGTCTTGGACGAATGCATGATGGCCACGGCAGATACTTACCTTGAACCCGAACTGGAGCAGGCCGGCAAGCCCGCCGGTCCTTGCGTCATGGTTTTGTTCGGTGCAGCTGGCGATTTGACCATGCGTAAGCTGGCCCCTGCACTTTACAACCTGGCGAAGGCCAAACTGCTCCCGGCAAGCTTCGCGGTGGTCGGCGTCTCGCATGACGAGCTTACTTTGGAACAATTTCGTGAGCAGATCACCCGCTTCTTGCCAGCGAAAGAGCGTCAATCTGATGCGTGCCGCTGGTTCGTCGACCGAATCAGCTACGAGCGTGGTGACTTTGCCGATCCTGCTACCTATGAGACACTCGCAAACCGCCTCCGCGATCTAGACAAGCAATTTGCCACTGGCGGAAACTACTTGTTTTATCTTGCGACTGCACCTAGGTTTTTTGCTGAAGTTGTTCAGCAACTCGGTCGCTCTGGTTTGTCGAGCCAGGTGGATGGATGCTGGCGCCGCGTGGTCATCGAAAAGCCGTTCGGAACTGATCTCGATTCCGCCAGGGCGCTGAATAGCAAGATCAAGGGCATTCTGGTGGAGAACCAAATCTTCCGTATCGACCACTACCTTGGCAAAGAGACCGTTCAAAATATTATGGTGTTCCGGTTCGACAACGCCATCTTTGAACCGATCTGGAACCGTCGCTACATCGATCACGTGGAAATCACGAATGCGGAAACCGTCGGCGTAGAGCAGCGCGGAGGCTACTTCGACACTGCGGGCACGCTACGCGACATGGTGCCGAACCACGTCATGCAGCTTCTAAGCCTGACGGCGATGGAGTGCCCCGTATCTTTCCACGCGGATGCCGTCCGCAATGAACAGTCAAAGGTTTTACATGCGGTGCAGCATTTGGACTCCGAAGACTTGTTGGAGCGTTGCGTGCGCGGTCAGTACGGGGAGGGGGTTGTTGGTAACGAAGGGGTTCCGGGGTATCGAACAGAACCGGGAGTATCGCGCGACTCCCGGACAGAGACTTTTGTTGCGCTTAAGTTGAATATCGACAACTGGCGGTGGGCCGGAGTGCCGTTTTATTTGCGCACAGGAAAGCGCATGGCCAAGCGGCATACTGAGATTACGATTCAATTTAAGAACAGTCCGACGGAATTGTTCCGCAATACCGCCATGCATCGCATGCGTAACAACCAACTGGTCATCCAGATTCAGCCTGTGGAAGCAATTTCCATGAACTTCGGAGCCAAAATTCCCGGGCCCATTCTTCGCGTGGGATCGGTCGACATGAGTTTCGAGTATTCGAAGTATTTCGGCGCCGATGCCTACACCGGCTATGAGGTTCTGATCTATGACTGCATGATCGGTGATGCGACGCTATTCCAACGAGCCGACATGGTCGAGGCGGGATGGAGCATCGTGGACCCGATTCTAGATGTGTGGAAGGCGCTGCCGCCGCGCAAATTTCCGAATTATGCATCTGGTACATGGGGGCCGAAGGAAGCGGATCAGTTGCTTGAAATCGACGGCCGGCAGTGGAGGACAATCGAATGATTCTCGCGGGGGAAATTGGAGCCACAAGCACTCGATTGGCGGCTTTTGAGACTGAGGGGAATCGATTGCAACTGGTGGTTGAGCAGATCTACGCCAGCCAGAGTCGCAGTGGGTTGCCGGAAATCCTTACCGAATTTATTCGATCTGAAGGGATACCAGTCGACAGCGCTTGTTTTGGCGTCGCAGGGCCCGTGCGGGACGGACGCTGCAAGATCTCAAATCTGGAGTGGACGCTCGACGCAAAGGAATTGGCCGCACAACTCAGGCTGACTTCGGTGGGTCTGCTGAACGATCTGGAAGCATATGCCTACGGTATCGATGCGCTCGGAGACAGCGAGTTTGTGACGCTGAACCAAGGATCGGAAGAGGCGGAAGGGAATCGAGCGGTGGTTTCTGCGCGCACGGGTTTGGGAGTTGCGGGAATGTATTGGGACGGTCGCCGGCATCGTCCGTTTGCGTGCGAAGGCGGTCATACGGACTTTGCACCAAGGAATGATCTCGAAGTGGAACTCCTTCGCTATCTCAAAAGACGGGACGGCGGCAGGATAAGTTATGAGCGCATTGTTTCGGGGCCAGGGATCAAAAATATTTACGATTTCCTGCGCGATAGCAAGACAGTTGAAGAGCCGGACTGGCTGAAGAAAGAGATTGATGAGGCTCACGATCCTCCCGCCGCGATCTCACGCGCGGCGCTAGAACACCGAGCTCCGATCTGCGAGCAGGCCCTGTCTATCTTCGTCGGTGCCTACGGTGCGCAGACTGGAAATTGCGCATTGACCTTCATGTCCAGTGGAGGAATCTTTATCGGAGGTAGCATTGCCGCGAAAATCCTGCCGATGATGAAAGAACAGATTTTCATGGAAGCGTTTTTCGACAAGGGCCGCATGGCTCACCTGTTGAAGGCTATGCCTGTAAAGATCGTGATGAATGATGATGCAGGAATTTTGGGGGCCGCACGATTTACTTTGATTCAAAAAGCGTTTGACAAAGCGGGACGCTCGGCGGGATAGAGACTTGTAATCGCCCTGAGAGAATTGGTGAAAAACAACTATGAAGAACGGACTTGTGGTCGTTTGCTTAGGGTTCTTGCTCACCGCTCTGATGCCGAAATGTATCACAGCGCAAACCGCCCCCACGTTCGTGGGAATACGGACATTCCTCAGTGCCCCTTATGAACCGGATCTGGAAAAACTCAAAGCCGACTTTGCCGTGCTGGGGGTGCCCTTTGACGAAGGTACATGGGGTCAACCGGGAGAACGGTACGGACCGCGTGATTTGCGGGAAAGTTCGCAAGAGTATGCTCACGATTTGACGGAGGGATTTTACTATATCGACGGTGACCGTACCGTTCTGAAAGGAAAACACTGGGTGGATGTTGGCGACGTCCTGATTTACCCCACTGTCGTTCAGGAAACAGATGCGAAGATCACGGAAGCGGTACGAAAGATTTTAGCGAGAAAAGCCTTTCCCATCATTTTGGGGGGCGACCATAGTATTACGTTTCCCGTGGTGCGGAGCTACGACATCCCGTTGACGATCGTCCATATCGACGCACACCTGGACACATGGAACGGGGCGAAAGGCAACCTCGATCATGCCTCGTGGGTGTTGCGGGTAGCGAAGTTGCCGACAGTGAAGAATATTACGCAAATTGGTATGCGCGGTATCGCGAACGACTCCGAAGCCGCTGGCAATGCGAAGGCGCTGCATACGAAGGTGGTGACCTCGGAAGAAATTCACCGTCACGGGATTGCGGCTGCCCTAGAGCAGATTCCGAACAGCGAGAATATTTACGTTAGCTTTGATGTGGATTCCATGGACCCAACGTTGGCACCGGGAACGGGAACGCTGGAACCCGGAGGGCTGAATTTTCAAGAAATCGACGATCTGATGAAGGGGATTCCTAGCAAAGGCAACATCGTTGGCATGGATATTGTGGAAGTGAACCCATACCGGGATCCCTCCGGCAGAACAGCGCAGACTGCTATTCGACTGTTGGTAGACCTGCTAGGGGCGGCGTTCCACTAAGGCCATCTCGGTTTTTTCGATGACGTGCATCGGAATTTTGTGTTTCGTTCCCCGAGCGCTGTGGAGTATCGTTAAGCTTCGGACTTAGAGCTATGTCCATACGAGTCAATCCGTCGACGCTCGGGCATCACCATCATCGCGCCCATGACCTGCGTGTCAGCGGAGGTGCCACTCTGAAGTAGTTCGGCATCGGTTAGAGAGTTCGCCCGCTGACGCATCCGGTCAGCGGGCTTTTTGTTTTATGGCAGGTACGGCGTAAATGAGCGCAAGGAGTGAGTGTCGTGAGTGATATAGATTTCGAGAAGATGGGCGGATTGATTCCTGCGGTGCTGCAAGATGCTGACAACGGTGAGGTGCTGATGGTGGGCTTCATGAATGCGGAGTCGTACGCGGTGACTCTGCAAACCGGCTACGCAACTTTCTTTAGTAGAACGCGAAACAAGCTGTGGACCAAAGGAGAAACTTCGGGTAATCGCGCGCGAGTCATGTCGGCAGTGACGGATTGCGATCGCGACACGCTTCTCCTGCGAGTTCAGTTGGAAGGGGAAGGCTTGATGTGTCACCAGGGCACGCGTTCCTGTTTTAACGAGGTTTTGCCGATGGCGGTTCAGCCCAGCAACAAGCGGGTCGCGCGATGAAAATACGGCTCGGTGTCCCCAAAGGAAGTCTGCAGGAATCCACGCTGCAGCTACTGGCGCGCGCGGGGCTAAGTGTTTACACAGACGGTCGTTCGTATTTTGCGAAAACGAACGACGTTGAGATCGAGTGCATGTTGATTCGAGCGCAGGAGATGGCTCGGTACGTGGAACATGGCGCCCTGGATGCTGGTCTTACTGGTCGCGATTGGGTGCAGGAAAGCGGCCTTGAGGTGCTGGCAGTCGCCGATCTCGTATACGCGAAGCAGAGTCGAGGTAAAGTTCGCTGGGTGCTTGCGGTGCCCGAAGACTCCGTATGGCAGAGCCCAGAAGACTTGGCCAACTGCACAATTGCAACAGAACTGGTGGGCGTTAGTAAGAAGTATTTTGAACAACGGAGCATTCCCGTGCGCGTCGAATTTTCCTGGGGTGCGACCGAAGTCAAGCCGCCTACTCTTGCGGACGCGATTGTGGAAGTAACAGAAACGGGCAGTTCGTTACGCGCCAATCGGCTACGCATTTTGGATACCGTCCTGGAATCCAATACCCAATTGATTGCCAACAAGACTTCGTGGGTGGACGCGGAAAAGCGTCAAAAGATTGAGAACTTGGCACTCATGCTGCGTGGGGCACTCGACGCGGAAGGCCGAGTCGGCCTCATGCTGAATGTTCGACGTGAGAACCTTGAGTCCGTCCTTGGTGTGCTGCCTGCGCTGCAAAAGCCCACGATTGCAACCTTGAGCGATGCTGAGTGGGTTGCCGTGAACACGGTCATTGAAGAGAGCACGGCATGGAAAGTTATTCCACAGCTAAAACTCGCAAAAGCTGAAGGTATTGTCGAATATCCGCTGAACAAGGTGGTGATGTAAGTGCGGATTCTGGAGGGGAGCAAAGCTAAAGCGGAAGTAGCCAGGCTGGTAGGTCGTTTGAATCGGCTAACTGATTCGGAGTCTGCCGTGCGCGAGATTGTCAATGACGTGCGTCAGAATGGCGATGTTGCATTGCGGCATTTGGCTGAGCATTGGGACGGACTGGGCAGCGAGCAGCCGATTCGTGTAAGTGAAAAGGAGATGAAAACAGCGTGGGAATCGCTGCCTCGCGAGTTGCGCCGCGCGCTGAATTCGGCGGCAACTAATATTCGTCGATTCGCCGAAAAACAGAGCCCGAAGGAATGGATGCGTAAGAAAGGGGGTGTTTCGACCGGGCAGATTGTTCGCCCGTTAGCGGCAGTCGGTTGCTATGTGCCGGGTGGGCGATATCCATTGCCGTCGACTCTCCTGATGACCGTGATCCCTGCGCAGGTGGCGGGAGTGGAAAGAATCTGCGTAGTGTCCCCGCAACCGCGCACAGAGACGTTGGCTGCGGCAGCAATGTTGGGGGTCCAAGAATTCTATCGCATAGGCGGGGCACAGGCAGTGGCTGCGCTTGCCTATGGCACGAAGACAATCTGGCGCGTGGACAAGATCGTCGGACCGGGGAATGTTTATGTAACTGCCGCCAAGAAGTTGGTTGCCTTTGATTGCGGTATCGATTTTCTTGCGGGTCCTACGGAGGCTGTTGTGGTCAGCCATGCAGGGAAGGCAGAGTTCATCGCCGCTGATCTTGTAGCGCAAGCTGAGCATGATCCGGAAGCAACTTCGGTATTCATAACTATTTCCAGGGTGCTTGCTAAGAAAGTTGTTGTTGAAACGGAACGACTATCGCAAGGTAACACTCTGGCACGCCAATCCTTGCACAGTCACGGCGCGGTTCTGCTGGCCACATCCGAAGGTGAAGCGATGGTTTGGGCCAACGAAATAGCATCCGAACATCTCACGGTGGAGGCGGGCGATCTTCGCTCAGTCCGAAATGCTGGCTCTGTCTTCGTCGGAGATTATTCCGCGCAAGCGGCGGGTGACTACGTCGCAGGTCCAAATCACGTGCTACCGACAGCAGGAGGAGCCCGATGTCGCGGGGGGCTGACAGTGATGGACTTTTTGAAAGTGATCACGGTGCAAAAGCTTACTCCAAAGGGTTTGCGAAGTCTCGCTCCGACTGGAATTCGATTGGCCGAAGCGGAAGGACTCTCCGCACACGCGGAGTCTCTACGGGTCCGTCTCAAGCGGGTGCAGCGAAAGCAACAAGTGAGGTCGAAACATGCTTAGTGCGCGAAATGTCATCGTGGCTCTACACGAATATCATCCGCCGTTGGGAGATCGTACCGGTTTGCGGCTGGATTTCAATGAAAACACGGTTGGTGCCTCACCACGCTGTCTAACGCGATTGCGGGCTCTCACAGTCGAAGATCTTGCACGCTATCCTTCAAGAGAGCCAATCGAGCGCGAAGTGGCGTCGTTCCTGGGGTTACGACCTAAAGAGGTACTTCTAACGAACGGTGTCGACGAAGGGATTCGACTTCTGTGCGAAACATATTTGGAACCAGGGGACGAGACGATTATTGTTGCCCCCACTTTTGCCATGTACGAAATCTGTGCGCTCGCAAGAGGAGCGCGCGTGATTGCGGTACCTGCTGAAAAGGGATTTGCTTTTCCTTTGGAGGGGATTCTTACTGCAATTGGGCCGCGTACGCGGATGATCGCCATTGCAAATCCGAATAATCCAACTGGTACAACGGCGACTGAGGAAGCGTTGTTGCAGATCGCGAATGCTGCGCCGGAGGCAGCGCTCCTGCTGGATGAAGCCTACTACGAGTTCTTTGGCGAAACTTTGATGAGTGCAGTTCCTAGGGTTCCGAATTTGTTCGTGGCAAGGACATTTTCGAAGGCCTATGGCTTGGCTGGCCTGCGAGTAGGAGTGCTAGCGGGGCCGGAAACGCCAATGGGTTATGTCCGTCGTGCATGTTCGCCTTATAACGTGAACACAGTAGCCTTGGCCGTTTTACCGACGGCATTGGCCGACACAGAATACGTTGACCAGTATGTTGCGGAAGTTCGCCGTGGGCGCGAGCGTTTGCAGAAAGTATTACTGGAGCGCGGTATCCAGTACTGCCCGAGCCGCGCAAATTTTGTGCTGGGGGATTTTGGAGCCGTCTGCAAGGAACTAGTTCGCTCCATGAACCGTCGCGGCATTCTTGTGCGTGATCGTTCTTCCGATCCGGACTGCGAAGGGCACGTCCGGATCACTGTAGGCGTGGAAGCGCATACCGACAAATTGCTCGCGGCTCTGCGAGAAAGTCTTCCCGAACTGAAAAGCGCGGTGGAGGTTGTTCGATGAGCGCCAGCGTTAGAAAGGCTCGCATCCGGCGTCACACAAACGAAACATCCATTGATCTCGCACTGACAGTGGATGGCCGTGGGCAATATCGCGTTTCTACTGGCATACGTTTCTTCGATCATATGTTGGAGCTGTTCGCGCGGCATGGCGGTTTCGACCTGCAATTAAAGGCTGACGGCGATCTCGACGTAGATCAGCATCACACTGTGGAAGATGTTGGCATCGCTCTAGGGGAAGCTTTTCGCGACGCGCTGAGCAGCAAGCGAGGCATTCTGAGAGCTGGGTATTTTGTGATGCCCATGGATGAGACTTTAGGACTTGCGGCAGTTGACTTCGGCGGGCGAGCGGCGGCCGTGGTAGATACGAAAGTGAAACAGAGGCTTGTAGGCGATTTACAAGCGGAACTGGTGGGGGACTTCTTCGAGGGCTTTGCGCGAGGCGCCCAGGCCAACGTGCATGCCCGCGTTTTGTATGGTCGATCCAATCACCACAAGATTGAATCGCTCTTCAAAGCCTTTGGGCGCGCACTCCGGGCTGCCTGTTGGCGCGACCGCCGCATGGCCCGATTGTTGCCGAGCACGAAGGGGTTGCTGTGATTGCTATTGTGGACTACGGGGCTGGCAACCTTACTTCGGTAAAGAAAGCATTCGACCGCCTGGGAATGGAATCGGTTGTGACTTCCGATCCTTCATGTGTCCGAAAGGCTGAGAAAATTGTTGTTCCAGGCGTGGGGCATTTTGACACGACAAAGAAGGTATCGGAATCTGGGTTACGCGCAGTTGCTCTGGACGCGATCAGTCGCGGCGTCCCACTTCTGGGAATTTGTGTCGGGATGCAATGGCTGTTCGATTCCAGCGAGGAATCGCCACAGACGACGGGATTGGGATTGTTCCAAGGAGTGTGTGGACGTTTTCCCGCCGAAGTAAAGTCCCCCCATGTCGGTTGGAATCAACTTCACATGCGCGGCCGGTCGATTTTGATGGACGGGATTTCGCGAGATAGCTTTGTGTACTTTACTCATTCCTATCGAGCTCCAATTGTTCCGGAAACTTGCGCAGCCACGGAATACGGAGGGCTCTTTTCGTCCGCCGTTGAGCGGGGGAACGTGTTTGGCGTGCAGTTTCATCCGGAGAAGTCGAGTGATGTGGGCTTGCGAATTCTCCGCAATTTCTGCGGGATCCTCCTATGTTGACAAAGCGCATTATTGTTTGTCTGGATGTAGACGCGGGCCGCGTTGTGAAAGGCGTGCGCTTTGCGGGGCTACGCGACGCCGGTGACCCAGCTGAACTGGCTGCCTTACACGCGCGGGCAGGAGCGGACGAGATCGTCTTGTTGGATATCTCCGCTACTCACGAGAAGCGGGGGATTCTGCTGGAGACAGTTCAACGGACAGCGCGTGCCCTGATGATTCCGTTCACGGTTGGTGGCGGAATTCGCTCACTTGATGACGCGGCTGCAGTGTTCGACGCCGGCGCCGACAAGATCGCGATCAATTCGGCGGCCATGAAAGACCCAAGCCTGATCGCAACAATTGCGGCGAGATTTGGATCGCAAGCTGTGGTCGTGGCGATTGACGTGAAACGTACTTTGCAGGCCGATGGTTCGGGAACGTATTTCTCGGTGAAGAGCGCTGGGGGCCGCGACGCTACTGGCCGTGAAGCTTCCACCTGGTCCAAGGAGGCGCAGGAAAGAGGCGCTGGCGAAATTCTTTTGACTTCCATGGATTCTGACGGGACCAAAGACGGTTTCGATCTTGAATTGACACGGGTTGTAACGGCAATCGTCGCGATTCCCGTGATTGCCTCGGGCGGAGCAGGTACGAAGCAGCACTTTGTGGAAGTATTTCGAGATGGCGGCGCGGACGCGGCACTTGCGGCGTCCATCTTTCACTTTGGTGAGATTGCGCTTCCCGAGCTGAAGGCGGAGTTGAGCGCTGAAGGTATTCCAATGAGGTGGCCATGCTAGTTCCTGCTATGGATCTAATGGCCGGCAAGATCGTCCAACTTGTGCAGGGGGAAAAGAAGGCACTGGAGTTCCTTGATCCGGAGCCATGGATTGAACGCTTCGCGTCGTTCCCGCTCGTTCATCTGATTGACCTGGATGCGGCAAAGAGAAGCGGGAATAACCGAGCAATAGTAGAACGCTTGCTGCAGAAGCTGCCGTGCCAAGTGGGAGGCGGTATTGGTACTCTTGAAGATGCGCGAGCGCTGTTGGACGATGGAGCGCGCAGCGTCATTTTAGGTTCGGCATTGGTCTGCGAGGGGCGAGTCAACCTCAAGCTTGCTCAGGAACTCGCGGACGCTCTCGGACCTGAGCGATTGGTATTTGCCGTTGACGCCAGACGGGGAAAAGTAACTACCGATGCTTGGCGCGGCGAGACTCAACTGACACCAGAGAACATGATGCGCGAACTGGAGCCGTGGTGCGGGGCGTTTCTGTACACGCACGTGGATGGTGAAGGCCTGATGCAGGGATTGCCGCTCGATATTGTTCGTGGCCTGCGCAATGCGACCTCGCGGCGATTGTTCGTGGCGGGCGGTATTGCGAGCCTGGACGAAGTCAGTGAGTTGAGTAAGATGGGCGCGGATGCAGTCGTGGGTATGGCCCTCTACACGGGGCGACTGAGAGAAAGCTGAATGCTAGCTTGATGCTGGAGAAATTGTTTCCAAAGATCAGGTTTTCGGAACGCTTCGGTCCCGCCGGGACACGTAGTTGAAAAGGCCGCAGCCAAATTTCCTTTGGTGAGGCAATCTTCCAGCCTTGCTTGCTGCACGTAGGCGTGCAAGAATCCGGCGTTGAAGCTATCTCCCGCGCCGACCGGGTCGACCACTTCCACGGCGATCGACGGATTTAGAATGCGTTGGTTTCCGCGAATCGCCATCGACCCCTTCGATCCCATTTTTACTACCAGAAGCGGCACGAATGCGGATAGTCGTACAATCGCATCTTCGAAATCGCTGGTGCCTGCAATCTTGCAGGCCTCGCGCTCATTCGGCATCAGAATATCCACGTAACGAAGGGCTTCAGGCAGCGTGTCCGCCCACTTGTCTTCTGGATCGTCATTTGTGTCGAGGGAAATGGTGAGTCCGGCTTCTTTCAATTTCTTCAGCAACTCGGGAATTTGTTGGACCAGCCCGCGGTGCAAAAAGAAGGACGAAAGATGGAAGTGTCGCGAGGAGGTTAGATACTCCATGTCAAGGTGTTCCAGTTTCATTTCCGCCATACAGCCCGGATTGGTGAGGATGTGCCGGGCCCGCGAGTGAGGGAGAATCATCGTCAGCCCTGTATCGGCCTGATCAGATTCAGTGATGCGGCTGAGATCGACGCCCGCTGCTCTCATGCGACTGAGTGCAGTCTTGCCTAAATCGTCGTGGCCTACGCGGGTGATAAATCCAACCTCACTTCCTAGCACTGAAAGGTTGTGTGCCGTTATAGCCGAGGAACTGCCCAGGGTTACACAGCATCCGCTCGCGAGTAGTTCGCGCTCCTGAGGAAGGTCGTCTGTAAGGCCGTAGAGAATGATGTCAAGATTGATCTCTCCGGCGATGGTGATATCAAAGCGTGGCACGGGATTGTCCTTCAAGGTGCGATTTTCTTAGTATCCAGTCTCTAGTGGTTCAGTGGCCTTCGTTAAGAATCACAACTTGGGAAAGATTGCGCGGCGAATCTGGGTCAAGCCCTTTCTTCAAGCCTGAGTAGACGCCGAGAAGCTGAGCGGCGGGAATACAGGCGGCGAGACGCGAGTACTCGACTTGGCCAGCGGGTACCGCAATCAGTAGGTCCGACGCGGTCTTGATACGTGCGGAGACCTTGGAGGTGACGGCCATCGTCGTGGCCCCCAGAGCCTTCATTTCTTCGAGCAGGTCAACTTCGGCATCGTAAGCGCTATCTGAAAGAAATATTCCGAACAGTGATTGCGGATTTACGATTGATTTCGGGCCATGACGAAATTCCAAGCTGTTGAACACCTGCGCGTAACTGCAGGAAGACTCCATAACTTTGAGCATGGCTTCATTTGCGACGCCAAAGAATGCGCCTTGGCCGACGAAC
>JANXUC010000182.1 GCA_025352065.1 Acidobacteriaceae bacterium
TCGGCTTGCGGCGCTGATGGGCGATGGCGGCATTCAGGAATGCGGCTATGTGCAGAATTGCGTGGAAGTCTGTCCGAAAGATATCCCGCTAACGCGAGCGATTTCCGAAGTTAGCAGGGATGTGATGGTGCAGGCGGTGACGGACCTGTTCCGTCGGTGATTTCCAGTCGACCATGGCAGGAACTGGCAGGAACTGAATTCGTCTGCTTGGCTCCGGGGAACCTAAGGGTTTATTGGGATTCCACCCGTTTTGCTGGTTCAACGGTGTTTTTTCGTAGGCCGCTTCGGATCGATTGCCCTAGTTACTTTAGCCACCTCCTTTTGCTTGCCTAACCACTGTGGAAAACGTGTACACTGGGTTAGCTTCAGGTAGTCGGGGCTCGTTCGGAAGCTATGGCGCGTCGTCTCTTATTTCTCACTCTGGCCGTGATTCTGTGGTGTGGCGTGGGTTCAGCCACCCTCTCGAACCCGCGCCATCATTACCGCCATCATGTAGTGCGTCGGGCGTCGCATCGAACCAAATCCAAGGCTGCTTACAGCAATGCTTCCTACAGCAAAACGTCGATCAGCCAACGTTCGGGCCGGCGTCACCGTCGATATCGCCGTGTTTATTGGAATCCGGTTTTCCGCCCTTCCCATGATTCCTTGCTGAAGCAGAACGCCGAGATTGACCGCCTGGAACTGCCACGTATTCAAGACGATACGGAACTTGAGCAGCTAAAACTGGACGGCAAACTAGTCCCGATTGTTCCCGGACAGACGCTGCGAATCGATCCCCGTCTTGATCTCGACCGCCGCTACTGCCGTCCGTGGACCCGTGATTTTGTGGAAGATTTGGCCTCCAACTACTACCAGCGATTTGGCCAGCAGATTCAGGTCAACTCCGCTGTTCGCACTGTGGTTGTGCAGAAAAAGCTACGCCGCCACAATCGCAACGCCGCTCCGGCGTCAGGCGAAATTGCCTCGTCCCACCTGGCTGGCGTCACCGTCGACCTGCAACGCCGTGGCATGAGCAAAGAGCAGATTAAGTGGGTGGAAGGCTACCTGGTTCCGATGAAGGCCGCAGGCCTGGTTGAGCCCGAAGAAGAACGCCGACAGTGGGTTTTCCACATCATGGTGTCAGACCGTTACGATGAATGGCGCGACGGACGCGAGCTTGCTAAGAGCGACTCTGACCCGATTCCCCCAGCACTGCAATCTACCGTGTTTGGCCTTGGCATTCATCAGGGCGGCGCGATCTCGTCAACATTGCCAGAACTGGCAATTCCGCAAGCGACGCAGCCGAGTTTGGCTCAGCCTGCCGTGCAACCGAGTTCAGCTCTGCCATCCCAGTCTGTGTCCGACGATCCTTACTCGAACCAATAATTTCTTATTACTTTGGCCGCCCTCTTCCGCATTCGCGCGTAAAAGACGGGGATTCCTTCCAGTCAACCGCTTTTGACCTCGGCTATCGTACAATTTAGAGGCGGTCTTACCCCAAAATCTACTCAACACTCGATCGAGGATTTTTCATGCGAAAGCTACTGCTCTGTACCACTGTTCTCGGACTTGCCATCAGTTTGATGGGCCAGGCAACGCCAGCAAAAACTCCGTCCAAGAGTTCCACGGCCAAGGGAACCATGGCTAAGAAGCCGTTGGTGAAGAAGCCAACTGCCCCTTCAGCGTCCGGCAATCCGGTCGCGGTATTTGATACGACCGCCGGCAAACTACGTTGCACGTTGTTTGAGAAAGAGACACCCATCACGGTCGCAAACTTCATTGACCTGGCCACTGGCAAGAAAGACTGGAAGAATCCGGTGAGCGGCGCTACCAAGCACAATACGCCCCTGTTCGACGGAACGATCTTTCACCGCGTGATTCCCGAGTTCATGATTCAGGGCGGAGATCCAGCCGGGAACGGCACCGGCGATCCGGGCTACAAGTTTCAGGATGAGTTCGTCGATACGCTGAAGTTTGACCGTCCCGGCCGCTTGGCGATGGCGAATTCCGGACCCAACACCAACGGCTCGCAGTTTTTCATAACGGAAGGTCTGACTGCGCATCTCAACGGTCGCCATACGATTTTCGGTCAGTGCGACGATGCCAGCATCGCCTTGGTGAAGAAGATCGCTCGCGTGCCGCGTGATCCGCAGGACCGCCCGTTCCAGCCGATTCGCATTACACACCTGACCATCGTTCGTGGCGGCGCAGCGGTAGGCGCCAAGTCGCCCATGAAGCATCCGATGCACGTTGCTCCGGGCGCTAAAAAACCAGCAGCAGGCACGGCTCCCAAGAAGCCAGCTTCCAATTAGCAGCAACTCGTGTGGCGGCGGAGCTTGCTCCGCCGTTTTCATGCTTTGAGCTTCGTATCAGGGCATGGCTTCAGCCATGCCAATCAGTTACAAAAATGACGGGCTTTAGCCCTTGCAGCGACGAAAGGATTCCATGTCTAAAACACCCGGTCTCTACGCAACTTTTGAAACCACCGAAGGCAACATCACTTGCCGCCTCTTCGAAAAAGACGCCCCCAAAACCATCGCCAACTTCACCGAACTCGCCGAAGGCAAGCGCGAATGGACCCACCCCAACACGCGCAAGAAGACGACCGACCGTCTCTACGACGGCACGGTCCTTCACCGCGTCATCCCGAACTTCATGATTCAAGGCGGCGACCCGCAAGGCACTGGCATGGGCGGTCCCGGCTACCAGTTTGAGGACGAAACCAAAGGCTCGCCGCACAAGTTTGACAAGTCAGGGAAACTTGCCATGGCTAACTCCGGCCCGAACACCAACGGCTCGCAGTTCTTCATCACGGTTGCGGAAACCAGCTGGCTGACTGGGAAGCACACCATCTTCGGCGAAGTGGTGGATGGCCAGGATGTGGTGGATAAAATCACGAGCGCTCCGCGCAACGCTCAAGATCGTCCGCTAAAAGAGATTAAAGTCAACGCGGTTAAGATCGAACGCGTGTAGCTCGTGTGGCAGCGGAGCTTGCTCCGCTGGAGGACGATGAGAGTGACAGAAGGCTCTCGATTGCAAAAGAAAAATCCTGCCCGCAAGGGCAGGATTTCTAACATACATCCGAGAAATACTTTGTCATGCTGAACGAAGTGAAAAATCCCTTTTGCTGCAAAGACTCTGGCCAATAAAGGGATTCCTCGCTGCGCTCGGAATGACAAAAGTCCTAGTGTGACTTCCTACACCCCGATCACGCCCACCAATTCCTTCACCGCCTCGGCACTCTTATTTAATGCTGCCTGTTCGTCGGCGGTCAGCTTGATCTGAATAATCTGCTCGATTCCCTTCGATCCCAGCTTTACGGGCACTCCAACATAGAGCCCCTTAATGCCATACTCGCCATCGAGATAGGCGGCGCAGGGAAGAATCTTTTTCTTGTCCTTGAGAATAGCTTCCACCATTTCGGTCGCCGCGGCGGAAGGCGCGTAGAAAGCGCTGCCAGTCTTCAGATACTTCACAATTTCCGCGCCGCCGTCGCGGGTGCGCTGCACAATCGCCGCCAGTCGCGAAGGCTCGATGAGTTCCGTGATCGGAATGCCCGCCACCGTCGAATAGCGTGGCAGAGGAACCATGGTGTCGCCATGTCCTCCGAGCACGAACGCCGTAACGTTCTCGACGCTAACCTGCAATTCATCTGCGATAAACGTCCGGAAGCGCGCGGAATCTAGCACTCCGGCCATGCCAATCACGCGATTGCGCGGAAAGCCGCTCAGCTTGTACGCCGTCTGCGCCATGGCGTCCAGCGGATTCGACACAATAATCAAAATGCAGTTCGGCGAGTACTTGACGACCTCGGTCACCACACTCTTCATGATGTTGTAATTTGTGTTGAGAAGGTCGTCGCGGCTCATGCCAGGCTTGCGCGGAATTCCGGCGGTGATCACAACGATGTCGGAATTCGCCGTGTCTTTGTAGTCGTTGGTGCCGGTGATGTGCGAATCGCGCTTTTCAATCGGCATGGCCTGGAGCAGGTCGAGACCTTTGCCCTGCGGAATGCCTTCCAGAATATCGATCAAAACCACATCCGCCAGCTCTTTTGAGGCAATCCAGTGAGCGGCGGTAGCGCCAACGTTGCCTGAACCTACAACCGAAACTTTATTGCGCATTTATGAATTCCTTTAATGGAAAATGGCTTCTAGCTTCTAGCTATTAGCTTCTAACTAAGTCTTGTTTGGTGCGAGTGCTTCTGCCATGCGCTGGTCGTATTCTGCGTCTGCTCGGATACGGCGCAGTCGAACCCAACCGCTCACTACCGATACGGTACCCACGATCAACATCGGATTGACTCGTCCGCGAAAAATCCCGATCACAATTCCAGCTAGTAGGATGAGAAACCCAGTCCCAATCGTCCAACGACATGCTGTAGCTGAATCTGTCGGAGTGGTTCGTATTTGATCAAACATCGCCCACAATCTCCAAAAGGCAGCTTGTCTCTACTTCACTGCGTCATACCGACGCGGCCTTGGCGGCACGAGCGATACATCCACAGCCTCAAACTCAAACTTCGGTCCGTCCACCTCGGGCGCGAAATACGCCTTCGTCGTCTTGAGCCAATTCTTATCATCGCGCTCGGGGAAGTCGGGCTTGTAGTGCGCGCCGCGCGATTCGTCCCGCATGCCTGCACCTTGAGCAATGACGCGCGCCAACTGCATCATGTTGTAAAGCTGCCGCGCGAAGACGACGCTGGTATTCGCCCACTGCGTCCGGTCGCTCAGATTGATGTGGTTCATGCGTTCCAGCAGTTCCACAATCTTGGCGTCGCTTTCCTGGCATTTCTTGTTGTAGCGGATGACGGTGCAATTCCGCGTCATCAGTTCGCCCAGTTCGCGCCACAGTCGGAAGGGATTCTCCGTCCCCTGATTATTCATCAGGCCGTTGTTCATCTCCTCCTGTCGCTTTTTCTCCGCGTCAAAGATGCCGTTCGTCGACTCCGACTTCTGCAATCCCTTGGCATACTTCATTGCATTCGGGCCAGCCAGAAATCCACCGAAAATGCACGACACCAGCGAATTTGCCCCCAGCCGATTGGCTCCGTGATATTGATATTCAGCCTCGCCCGCCGCAAATACGCCCGGAATATTCGTCATCTGGTTGAAATCTACCCAGAGCCCGCCCATGGTGTAATGCATGCCCGGGAAAATCTTCATTGGCACATCGCGCGGGTCGTCGCCCACAAATTTCTGATAAATTTCCAGGATGCCTTCGAGTTTCTTGTCGAGGATCTTGCGGTCGATCTGAGTCAGGTCAAGATAAACCATCGGTTGACCTTCTATCCCTAAGTCGTGCTCGTATACAACCTTATGGATTGCCCGAGTCGCCACATCGCGTGGCACCAGGTTGCCGTATTTCGGATACCACTCTTCCAGGAAATACCAGCGATCACTTTCCGGAATCGAGTTCGCCGCACGCTTGTCGTCCTTTGATCGCGGAACCCACACCCGCCCGCCTTCACCGCGCGCAGATTCCGACATTAAGCGCAACTTGTCTTCACCGGGAATCGCCGTCGGATGAACTTGAATGAATTCGCCGTTCGCGTAGTAAGCGCCCTGCTGATATATTGCCGATTGCGCAGAACCCGTACAGACCACAGAATTCGTCGACTTGCCAAAGATCGCGCCGATGCCGCCAGTTGCAAGAATAATAGCGTCGGCGGGGAAGGTCTTCACTTCCATGCTGCGCAGGTTCATGGCGCAAATGCCACGACACACGCGTTTGCTATCCAGAACAGAGGAAAGAAATTCCCAGCTCTCGTATTTCTTAACCTTGCCCTCGGATTCGTAGCGTCGAACTTGCTCATCGAGCGCATAAAGAAGCTGCTGCCCGGTGGTGGCTCCAGCGAAAGCGGTGCGGTTGTAGAGCGTGCCTCCGAAGCGCCGAAAATCGAGCAGCCCTTCCGGCGTGCGATTGAAGGGAACTCCCATGCGGTCCAGCAAATCGATGATGCCGGGCGCGGCATCACACATATTTTTCACAGGGGTTTGATTGGCGAGAAAATCTCCGCCGTAAACTGTATCGTCGAGATGAATCGTGGTGGAATCGCCTTCGCCTTTAAGATTCTTCGCGGCGTTGATGCCGCCCTGCGCGCAGACGGAATGCGAGCGCTTTACGGGCACAATGGAGAAGAGATCGACCTCGCCGCCCATTTCGGCAATCTTAATGACGGCCGATAACCCAGCCAGTCCACCGCCGACCACGATAATTCTAGGATTTGCCATGCTTGCGTGACGCTCCTCGTTCCAATACCTAAACTAACCAATTACTCCGCGACGGCTGGTTTCGCATTCTCGATCTGATCCGCTCCAGCCGCGTCGGTCGCTTGCTGCGCGTACCGAGCCCGCATGGTGTACAAGCTGGCCAGTCCCACGCCGCTCATCACGAAGAAGAACGCCAGGCAGACCGCTAAAAACCGCTTCTGCGCTTTCTCCCCGGAAACAATGCCCCACTTCGCGGTAAACAGCCATATTCCATAGGCGAAATGCCAGGAAGCAGCGACCAGTCCGACCACGTAAAACAGCAGCAGCGGCGCGGAAAACAATTCTGCCTGCACCTTGCCGAAAGACGCGCCGGGATGGACATGAAGATCAATTCCAGAGAATCGCAAAGTGTAAGTGTGAAATGCGATATAGGCAAAGGCGATGCCGCCCGTCCAACGCTGCGCGGTGTACATCCAGTTGCCAGTCCATGGGTAGCTGATCAAATTGGACTCGCCGCGATACCAGATGTAGAAACCGTACAAAGCGTGAAAGAGGATAGGCAACCAGATGCCGAACAATTCCAAAAGTGGAACCATTGGCAGGCTTGCCAAAAATCGCACCTGGTGGGCATAGGCGGTAGGACCGTTCAATATCGAAGAATTCGAGATCAGAATGTGTTCGATCAGAAACGCGCCGACGGGGACGATGCCACTCAGCGAATGCAGGCGGCGCAGTAAGAAACTGGTACCCTGTCCGGCGCGAAGTGGAGCCACCCCGGAGACCGCCGCACTGCCGGGCGCCGTCGAAACGCTAGTTGCCAATGGAGTTCTCCTTGCGAGCTCAACCCTTGCGGATGCAAAGCGTATGAGCGAACCTCTTATTATCTTTTTGATGAGCGAGCTAAGTCAAGGAAGGGAAGCGTTTCGTGCGTCGTTCAGTTTGTAGTTGTAGCCTGGATCAAAATCGGCTGGGCCGAAAGAATCGACAATTTGCAGTTGTTTCCTACGTTGGACGTACTCGACCAGAGCTGCGGTAGCGGTCAGGAGAGTACAGGCATCGGCGTCAAAGAAACATCGATTCTTGCGGTTGAATTTTCGGGGATGCGTAGGGGCAGGCGCCCCGCCTGTCAGGCTCTTAGGAGAATCGCTTAAAGGACAATCCCTCAGGAAAACGCTTCGTAACCAAGCGCTCACCCATGCGAGGCGCCTGGGGCTACGTGATTCTTTCCGCGCCGTTGAGCCATTCCAAAAACTTGCGAAAGGCCTTGCCGCGGTGGCTCACAACTGCTTTTTCTTGGGGTGTAAGTTCTGCGAAGGCCTTATTCAAGGTAGGAAAGAAGAACAACGGGTCGTAGCCAAATCCGTGAGAACCTCTGGGAGCTTCCAGCAGGATGCCTTCGGCCTCGCCGGAAAACACCGCCAGTGTCTTTCCGTCGCGCGCCGCTGCCAGAACACAAACAAACTGCGCTGCCCGCTTCTCGAAAGGAATCCCAGCCAGTTCCCGCAGCAGCCGCGCGTTGTTCGCAGCATCGGAAGAATTCCCGCTGCCAACCATTTCAAGATTCGCATAGCGTGCGGAAAGCACGCCAGGCGCCCCCTGCATCGCATCCACGGCCAACCCGGAATCATCGGCCAGGACAATTTCTCCGGGAGCATGAACGCTGTACTCTTCAGCTTTCTTCCGAGCGTTGACCTCAAACGTAAGACCATCCTCGACCACTTCCGGCAATCGAGCAAAGTTCGGTATGCCAGCAATTTCGACGTGATATGCAGCCGCAGCGCCCACAAAATCGCGCAGCTTGCCAGCATTGGATGTCGCGATGAGAACGCGTTGCATGAACCTGTCTTGAAAGCCTGTCTCTTAAAATACGAACCAAGATACGAAGTAATACGAAGGCCGGAGCGGTCAGCCCCGGCCTTCGTCAAGACAGCATAGCAAAGTGGTTCAAGTGGCGCGCGAACTTAGCCACGCACCGTCAGCACCGGACACACAGCCTGTCCAATCACTTCCGACACAATCGCCCAGGGCAAATGAGACACCGCTCGCGGATGCGCGCTCCTTTGTACACCCATCACAACCAGATCGGCGCTGTGGCGTTTCGCTGCCGCAACAATCCCTTCGGTGGGGAATTCAAAGCGCACCTCGAACTCCGGTGTGCACCAAGCCATGGCTGCGGTCGGTATCAGCTTCATCAACTTATCCAGAGCTGCTGCTCGTACAACTTCCTGCTCGCTCAACGGAGCCAGCGGAATCATATGTAGAAGCGTGAGTTGCGCCTGTGTTTCCTCGGCGAACGACAGTGCATAGGGCAGTGCCGCCAGGGAGGACACAGAGAAATCCGTCGCAAACAGGATGCGATGGAATTCGGGAGTCTGCATCTCGTGATGCGGAACTCTCGGGCCGACACAAAGCACCGGGCACGAAGCGCGCCGATAGATTTCTTCCGCAACTGAGCCCATGGCCAATTTGCTCAGACCGGTGCGTCCGTGAGTGCCCAGGATGATCAAGTCGACAAGATACTTGTTCGTCATGGCAGAGATCACATCCCACAGCGGCCCTTGTTTCAGCAGAACCTGATGCGGGATGTCCTTGATGCGGTCGGATGTCGCCAGTTTTGTCAGGCTCTCTTCAGCACTGCGCCAAGCATAGTCGAGCGTTACAGGAAACGGTTCCATCGGCAGCCCGTGATAGGGCTCCGGAGGAACCACGTGTGCCGGATATAGCGTCGCTCCAAAGTGCCGCACAATAGCCTCGGCGTAGGGAAGCGCGGCTTCCGAAGAAGCAGAAAAGTCCGTTGGAAACAGGATGTTACTGAACTTGACTCGTGTATTGGTCAGGGTGGCTTGCATTGAAGACCTCCTTTGCCTGCCTTGGTTTACAGCTGTTACCAGAGTGCGGCAACGAGGGAAAAATCGCCGTGACTCGGATCACAGCCGCTTGTGAGCGGTCACTGTGGAAAAAAGCAGCGCTTTCACGCCACAATTTATCGTCCTGCAACCTAGTCGCAACGTTCCCACAACACGAATCGCTCCCTGGTCCAGAATTCTCAGGAACGTATCCCGCTGCCTGGCACCGCGCAGCAGCGGTCTGCGACGAAAACAGGAACACGTGATAAAGTGCAGGGGATGAGCGCCGTAGAAGCGCTGAAGGCGAGGCGACATAACTACCCATAATATCGGCAGCGCCGCTCCCGCCCTTGCAAAAAACGCAAGGACGGGGCACCCAGAGTTCCGTTTTGGGAAGGAATATCAACAACCATGAAAGGGCCTGCCACCCGCCCGGGGCTGCGTCCCTTGGTGTGCATTTGGGACTAGATGTGAGCAATCGCAATTGGGCGGGGGTTGCTTACGATGCCGGTTCTGCGGTGGGTGGGTTAGCTGCCGGGCTCGGTACCGGACCTGGAACAGCAAAGGCAATCGACCCTAATGCGACTCCGGGCTGGAGTCCGCAAAGCTGGAGCGCGCAAGCCTACGACTCCAGGATGGGGACCCCTGGCCAATGGATGGGCACCGGGCCAACGCAAGCCTCTGCAGGGCTTGCGAACGGTGCTGGCGGCTTTTTAGGCTCCCTCTTTGGGGCGGGATGTAGATAAGTTATGCTGCTTACGTTGCTGGCTGTCTTAAGCTCAACGACCGTCCTCGTAGGTGCAGTGTTGGCCGCCAGGTTGGGGCATGCCCAACTCGGCGGCTATTTGCTGGCGATCGCTATTGGCCTGCCATTGGCAGCTTTCAACCTTTGGATGGTGCACAAAGCCGGATTTGTTTTGGCCTGTTTCACGCGTTCAATATCTGATCTTTCACAGAATTGGTTCGGCAAGGCGTTCTGTAGCGCTTGCCTGCTATGGACTGTATGTGCGGGATTCGTCGGATTCTGGGCGGCTTCGGCTGTCATCCGATTCGCAACATAGAAACGTTGGGCAAGTCCTTGCCGCAAACAACGGGTGACCTGCCCGGACGGGAACCTGGGGACAGGAACGTGTGAAGAAATTGACGAGAACATAACCTTGCGAAATCAGTGAGTACAGATACACTGCGAGAGTGACCAGCCCAGCAACGCCTCCTCTGACGTGCCCCCCGAAAACCGCGCACGAGTGAGTACGATTTCACATTGCGGAAAGGGGCGAGTCGATGTCGAAGAGTCAGCATACGGAAGCGCAGATGATTGGGGCGCTGAAGCAGTTGGAGGCGGG
>JANXUC010000131.1 GCA_025352065.1 Acidobacteriaceae bacterium
CCGCTGTCAAGAGGTTTTTGAGCAGAACTCTCCGAGGACGCGAACACAAGCGCCATTTCGCTCTCTTCGGAAGGTTTTGACTTTGCCGACCAAGGCTCGTCTCCTAAATCTTGCAGTGGAACGCTAGGCCCCACCATCCATCTCTTCGGCACGTGCTGCCATGATTTTTGTTTCGAACTCCCCGCTCATCGGGGAGGCGGGCTGCTCACTCAAACAGTCGGATGATTCGTTCCATCCACGGAATGACTCGGACTCGCCCGCACAACGGCCTGGCACAGCCCGGCAGATTCACTCCCAGCGGTCGCAGATTGCCGAGTTTCCCCACGGCTGGAGCAAAGAGCGCTGTGGCTTACGTCAGTTTCGCTGCCGGGGCCGACTGAAAGTCGCGATGGAAGCAACGTGGGCGTGTCTCAGCTACAACCTCACGCGATGGTTCAGCCTACGGCGCAAGCGCAACACCCCGAAAATCGCGACCGCACTGGCTTAGGACGTGCAAAAACCCCCGCACGGAACCTTGACGGACCTGGCCGTGGAGGATAGGGATGCAATCCCGTCACTCGGGAAGTTGGTGCGCTCTCTCTGTAGGTGACTAAGTCTGCGTCGCCGACAAAAACGATTCAAAACCAGTTTCGCGTTCGACCCATTCCAGGAAAATCGATTCTTTCACACGTTCCTGTCCCCGTATTATTTCTCCTCGTATTATTCCCATCAGTCCACTTCGGAATTGGGCCACGGAAAAATATCCGGCTAGTTCATGGCGCCCAGGCCATGTTTTGTCCGGCATTGCTTGCAGTAGGTGGCAGGCTCGGTGTTGTCCACGTGATGGCATATCGGCTTCAGAGAATGCAGATATTCGAAGATTGCCTTGAGATCATCATCCGTCAGGTTGCGGAAGAACGCCCAAGGCATGATGTTCGCCAATGGCCGCGCTCGGAAGCCTCCGTTACGAATCACCTCGATAAACATGTTTTCGTCGAAGTAAGAGATCCCTGAAGCATCGGGGGTGAGGTTGAGCGCATTGACCGTGATGATCTTCTTTCCGCCCGCCCAGGCTCCTACTAGGGGCTGGCCACCGGAAAATTCCATGCCTGCGATGGGACCGCCCTTCTCATCGACCGGTGTATGGCAACCATCGCAATGTCCGCCGGTCACCAGGTAATGGCCGTAGCTGACCCGGTCGGAACGGTTTGGCTCGGGAATATGTTCCATTGGAAGAAGGGGCTGAAACGATTTCCTGATGTCCTCGGTCAGAAATGTTTTCGGGCGTTTGATATGCACCGGCGGCACCGATCTCTCGTATACGACCACTGATGCAAGGTCTTCATCCGAAAGGCTGCGAAAGTAGAAATACGGCATTAACGGGTACAGCGTCCGCCCATCGTGCCCGATGCCTTGCCGCAAGGCGCGCACAAAATCGGCGTCTTTCCATGTGCCAGCGCCGTATTCCAAATCCGGCGAAATGTTGGGCGCCACGATGCGGTTCGGCGTTTTCAAACCAATTTCCGCGTTCGGGAAGACGAAACCTCCCAGCTTCTTGCCGGGGAGGACTTCGACTGGACGCTTTGAAAAATCATTCTCGGAGTGGCATCCCGCGCATTGCAGCAATCCTTCCACCAGATATTTCCCGCGCGCCAGCCGCTCCGGAGTGCGCGGAATTGGCTCCATGTCGAGCACGGATCCAACCGCCGCGGCTGACGCAGTTGGCGATGTCGCCGCCGTTACCGTCGTGATCGAGGAGCGGAGCACAAGAAACGAGGCCATTGTGGCCACAACAGCAACTGCAATGAGGTTGCCAGCTAGACTGCGACGAGGAGACGTAAACATGCTGGCAGAGTATGCGCCCAATCAGGCGGCAGTACAAGGAGTATTTGACGGGGTGTTGATGCAACGATAAAAAGCCGTATTAACTGCAAGGATAGAATGTCACCCCCGTTTAGATTTCAAGAAGTGGCAGCTAGAGCGGGGCGACCGCCGAGGTTGTAGATGCGGGGCATCTTGGGTTTGCGTTTCAGGGCCGAGGTGAGCGTGGCAGGTCTCGGCGCTTCCAGTTCGCGCAAGGGGCGTTGGGCGGTGAGTAAGAGCGACGGGCCAAGATAAAAGCGGAGCGAACCGTCGAGTTGGTGGGAGCTCTCTACCGTTTTTCCGGCGAAGCAGGGGGTGGCGGAAGCGGGCTGAAGTTGGAAGATTTCTCTGGACCAAGCGACGGTATGGTCGGGGGGCGACGACGCGCTGGTAGCGAAAGCTGCGGTAGCGAGCCAGATCGAAACGGCGCGGGAGCGGGCAGAAGTCGGAAACGGATTCCGTCGCGGCCACTGCGAAGCGGCGCTCGAAGTCGGGCAGGAAGGTTGCGAGGACGCGATTGGCGTGTTCCAAAGTGCAAACATTGGCCAGGCGGGGTTCGCTGATGAGGCGGTCCTGGAAGGTGCGCCAGAGACGTTCGATGCGGTTGGGAAACCTGGGGACGGGAACATGTGAAGAAATTAAATTTTCGATTGCGGCCGATTTTTCGGGTGATCCAAAAATGTATCCGAATATCGTAAACGTCGTTTATAGGGCATTTAAACGATTAGTTTTTCGTACCAAAACTAGTGGACCTTCTGGAGCCTAATTTCTTCACATGTTCCTGTCCCCGTATTATTCCGTCCCCGTATTATTCCCATAATCATCATCGCTCGGCTCCTTTCCTCCGAGCCTTGGTCGCTTTCAGCGCTTCCAAGTCTACTCGCCCGTTAGGAGCCGACAAGGTTATCTCATCAGCCCAAGATGAAGGTGTTGGACATGGATGTGTGCGAGTGACCCGAACCTTCGGGCTCGCGATTGACCCATTCCCCGTCAAGCTCCTGCGCGGGCTGATGGGGAAAAAATCCCAATAATTCCTTTATTGACACGTTTTAATAAGAAGCGTATAAATTGCTCCCGTCAGGCGGATGCTATTTCACCGCGATTCTGTTTCAGCATCCGCCTTCCCTCAAAATGACTTCGAAAGAGGAGCTCTATGCCCCGCATCGCACATGCCCGCATCATCCCTGCAATCGTTCTCGCCGCTGCAACTCTGCTGTGCTCGATTCCCGCGGCCGCACAAACTCCGTTGCAAGTCTTCGGTGCGTGGCACTGCTACAGCGACGCTTGCAGTTGGGCGTCCGTGCCCAACATGACCACCTTCAATACCAACAACCACTGGCTCATTGATCGCAACCTGAACAACACTTATCAGCCTTCGGTAAACGTGGTGGTGCTCAGCTTCGTCAATCCCGTGAAGCTCATGAATCTCACCACGGATTCCACGAACGTCAATGGCATTCCCATCGGCATGACCACGGCTGTGGTGAATTACTTCGAGAGCCGGGGTGTGCGCGTGATGATGTCGATCGGTGGCTTCAGCTTTACCAAAGACTGGACCAAAGCGCTCTCCACGAACCCCACGCAACTCGGTATCAACGCCGCCAACGCCGCCAAGCAATTCAACGTCGGCATGGAGATTGATTACGAAAAAAGCAGCAACCCCAATCTCACTGGCTTGCAACAGTTTGTCACCGCCTACCGGTCGGTCATTCCCTACGACGCTACGGGCGCGAAACAGGCCGCCCGCCTCACCATTGATTTGGGCGACGGCGACACCTATCTCACCGCGATCGCCAACTACGCCACCACGAATTGGCTGACCACCAGCAGTCCCGTGCTGGACTACGCCAATGCCATGGTGTCGTCGCAAAACACCAGCGTTGCCACGTCCGAGACCTATTGGCAGCAACACGTCAGCGGACTGAGTGGCCAGGTGCCGCCGCTGGCGCCCGCCAAGCTGACCGGCAGCCTGTGGCTCGTCGGTGGCAACCCCAATTGCAATAACTTCAGCAACTCCGATCAGAATACGGCCGCCAGTTTCGTGGAAACCATTACACCGGCAGGCGCGGGAACCACCCCGGGCATGCTGGGTTACATGTTCTGGGCATCCGGATGCCAGGGCAACGGTACGGGTTGTACTTTTCCGCCCACCACTTGTGAGAACGGAGTAGGAGGGGGTGCCACGGCTTTCAACATCGCCATCCCCATGACCGCTTTACGTCAGCAGTAAAAATTCATCCCCCTGGAGAAGATGCTATGAATTGCTTACAAAACTTCGCTGTGCGCCGTACTCTCGCCGTCATGTTGCTGCTCTGCGTAAGCGCCCTACCCGCCTTTGCGCAGACTGCGTTTGTGCGCGTGAATCAAGTCGGCTACGTCTCCGGCAGCGCCAAGCGCGCTTACCTCATGTCCTCCGCGGCGGAAACCAGCGCCACGTTTATCGTCAAGAATTCCGGTGGCAGTACCGTGTTTGGCCCCACCGCAATCGGCGCCAATCTTGGTTCCTGGAGCACGGGCTACCCGGATGTGTATGCTCTCGACTTCGACAGCTTCGTCCCGGGCGCAGGCGGCACGTTCTCCATCAGCGTGAGCGGCGCCATCGCGGCTTCCTCGCCGAGCTTCAAAATCGATACGGCGACGAATGTGTACGCGACACCTCTCGCCAACAGCGTCTATTTTTATGAGAACGAGCGCGATGGCCCGAATTTTATTGCCACTCCACTGCGCACCGCCGCTGGT
>JANXUC010000078.1 GCA_025352065.1 Acidobacteriaceae bacterium
CCACGGAGGAACCTTCGGAAGGTGAACCCCAAGAAGCTTTTCTCAGTGGCTCAGTGTCTCCGTGGTGAAACAGTTCGCGCTAATGAAAACGGCAAGCCCTAAGGCCTGCCGCAAAATCTGTCCCACCCGGTTCGCAAACCGGGGTCGAAACTGTTACTTGATTGCCTTCACACGCGCAGCCAGACGGCTCTTGTAGCGGCCAGCGGTATTCTGGTGCAGGATACCCTTCTGGATCGCCTTGTCCAGCGCGGAAACCGTCTCGCGAAACGTCTTTTCGGCAGCTTCTTTGTTGCCAGCAGCTACCACTTCGCGCATCTTGCGCAGAGCGCCGCGCACGCGCGAACGGTTGTTGCGGTTGATTTCCGTCTTCTTAATCGTCTGCCGGACGCGCTTCAGCGCCGATACATGGTTCGCCATCTGTACGTAAGTCCTTGTCCTCTGGAAAGTTGCTCGGGTTCAACCGAACCTTTATCCTACGGGAGAACCTACCCCCAGGTCAATTCGCCACGTTATAAAGCGCCACTGCAGGCTAAATTCAAGACTAAATCTACATAAGTAGAGTTAGCTCGATTTACGCAGCATTTTAGCTGGATTATGAAAGGTCCCTGATGTCTGAAGCGATTGATCGCCTGAAGGTTTTGCTCGATTCCAGCACGGCCATCGTGGTTATGGAGACGGTGGAAGAGGTCGCCGCCGTCCGCCTGGTGCGGCTGGCCTGTAGCTCGTTGAATCTAGGCAGCTTTGAATGGACCATAGCCAGCGGCCTGGTACGCTCAGGAACCCCTCACGGCGACGCTGGGATGGCCTCTCTGGAGCACGGACTCCCCGCAGGAGGCTACACCCATGACCAATACGCTGGGGATCTCACAGGGGCAAGCATGATTGCCGATACGCGCGATCCGGCCAAGGTATTGGGGCATTTGGAGGGCTTAACCGTCGAAGCAGCATTCATTCTAAAGGACTTCCACCGACATCTCGAGGATACTGTCGTGGTACGGCGCCTCCGCGACGTCGGCCAGAAGTTCCAAACCAATCGTCGTACTGTGATTTTGACGGGTCCGTCTTTCAACATTCCTCCGGAACTCGTTGGTTTAGTTGAGTTTCTGGAGCTGCCGCTGCCGAATCCAAAGCGTTTACGTCAGATTTTAGACGAAATGTTGGTACGCGTCGGAAAGACACATTCTGTCGCGCGCAAGCTCGACGCTGCCGGGATGGACGCCGTCGTCGCGAACCTGCGCGGCTTAACTGAGCAAGAATCGGAGCGCGCGGTTTCGCAGGCTCTGGTGACGCGCTATGCGCTTTGTCCTGAGACAGTTACAGACATTCTCGACGCTAAAAAGGCAGCCTTGAAGCGAACCGGCATGTTGGACTTCGTTGACACCTCGGAGAACATGGCAGGCATCGGCGGCCTGGAGAACTTGAAGAAATGGCTGGAGATACGCCGCGGCGCTTGGGACGACAAAGCTCGCGATTTTGGCCTCGAACCGCCGAAGGGCGTGATCATTCTGGGCGTGCAAGGTTGCGGTAAGAGTCTGTGTGCACGCGCGATCGCCGGCGAGTGGCAACTGCCGCTGGTGAAGTTCGATACCGCCGCCATCTTCGACAAGTACATTGGCGAGACGGAGAAGCGCATACAGAAAGTTTTCAAGGTCGCAGAGGGCCTCGCGCCGTGCGTGTTGTGGATTGACGAGCTGGAAAAAGTCTTTGCCGGGACGGGAGCGGATTCGGCGTCGGCGGATGCGGGCGTGTCGTCGCGCATGCTGGGATCGTTCCTCGGCTGGATGCAGGACCGCAAGGCTCCGGTGTTCGTGGCGGCGACGTCGAATAATGTGAATGCGCTGCCTCCGGAGCTGATTCGCAAAGGCCGCTTCGACGAATTGTTTTTCGTCGATCTGCCAAATCAGGCGGAACGGAAACAGATTTTTGCCATTCAGTTGACACGGCGCAAGAAGAATCCGGCGGAATTCGATTTGGAACGGGTAGCGCAGGCCGCTCGCGGATACTCCGGCGCGGAAATCGATGCAGCGGTGCAGACGGCGATGTACGCGTCGTATTCGTCAAAGCAGCCGCTGGCGACGCAGACTCTGCTGGATGCGCTGGCCCAAACCGTCCCGCTGTCAGCAACCCGCGCTGAAGATATTCAAGCGTTGCGGAATTGGGCCCGGGCGCGCGCAGTGCCAGCGTCGGCCGGGGTGGGGAAGGGCGAGGGGGCGTAAGAGGGGCGGCTGCAACACAATTCATGGATGGGGTTCCACGACATCCGGCAGGCTCGCGGCCCCCCTCCAGCAAGTCGTCAAGCCTGCCGCACCTCTTGGAACCCATTCTGTTCGCCCGTGCCGCTACTCCGGGTCGCTCGGGGTGTTGAACAGTACTCCCAACTTGATGCTGCCGTGCCCGAACTGCGGGAAGCCGGGGGTGGCGGGATTGGCTGGGTCGAGAGTCGACGCGGTGTCATCCGGCGGAAACAGGATCAACGAATTCAGGAAGGCATCGATGGTCCGTTTCTGTCCCGATGGCAGCGCGGCGTAGGCGTTGCGGGAGGCGAGAGCTTCGCCGCCGTGTCGAAGAATGGCGTCATCCAGCGTGGAACTGCGGCCATCGTGCCCATACGGCGCCGTGGTTCCAACGCCCCAGAGCGGACGCGTCAAGAACTGCGTTTGCATGGTCCCATCGTAGTTCCGTTCGTAGAATGCGGGGCCAACGTCGTGGCGCTTGAAATCCGTGAAGATGTTTTGCACCAGAAACGGATTCCCCTGCGGCTGCTTGAGGGGCGGGAAGCCGTGGCCGTCGTCCACGAGATTGACCAACGGAGTCGCGGTAGAAAATAAAGTGTTGAAGACGCCATTGACGGGGTCATAGACCGTGTTGAGGTCGGCCACGCGGCGGTCGTGGTTGATGGTGAGATTGGCAACATGGCAGGAGTTGCAGCCAATCTTCCTCATCAATTGCGCGCCGGCACGAGTTTGGCCATCCTGTTGGGAAACGGCGGGCTTGAAGTAGTTCAGTAAATAGAATTCCAGATGATCAACCAACGCAGTGTCGATCTCGTTGCCATTGAGGGGGTCAGGCGCGGAGGGTGGTTCGATCTTGTCCTTCGAGCCGTCCAGCACCATTCCCGCGGGAGTTACGACGCGTCCGCCGGCATTGGCTGTGGCCAGGTCCGGATCGCCCGCTGCAAGACCCATTTCATTTCGCAAGGCTCCGACGATAAATTCCCGCATTGAAATTGTGCTGCCCTCTGCGAAGAACGGCCGTATCCGCAAATCGGGGTTCACGCCTTGCACCTGCGAGGTATCGACAGAGCCAGTCGGACTCGCCGTTATCGATCCGTAGGAGATCCCCTTGCTTACCAGTTTCTCTGAGACCGAGCGCTTAGTGGCGATAGCCTTGGCGACCGCCTGATCGCGGCTGAATCGCAAATCCTGGGTGATCTCGTCTGCCAGCATTTCTTTCAGTCCCAGGCCGAAGAGATGAGGAGCATCCCGGCTATCCGGGCGAGTTGCCACGTCACCACCAGCTCCCCCTGAGCCGCGCGGGCGCCCGTGGCACATCGCGCAACTGTCGCCGAGGCCGGCGCCGATCGCGCCGTTCGTGTTGATGTCGCCCGAGCCGTCGCCCATCAGCGGACCCTGTCCCTGGAGGCGAGTAAACTTGCGCTGGAAGAGTTGCCGCCCACGCCGGACGGAGCGGAACGGGTCACGCTGGATGATGAACACGGACGAACCTGGCGTCAGCACGTCGCCACGGCCAGCGCCGATTTCGTCGAGCAGAGATTTGTTGATGCCCGCTTTGGCTGTGTTCGGAGCGAGTGTCTGATCCACTAGTTGAGCCGCCGCGGGTGCGGCTGCAACCGCAAAACAGAAAAGTCCGAGGAATGCAAACTGTTTTACTGGGTTTTTCATGATCAGGTCTCCTTTGATCTTGCTCACACAGGGACTGTATTCCCGCGGTCAAGGAAAGTCCATTCTTTTATGAACTTATCCCTCAAATGGCCTGTTTTATCAGGTGGTTTGGCGGAATTGGGCGGGTGGCCAGCCCTTTCGCGTTCTTGATCTCCATTCCGTATCAAGAAGATCGGGTGCCCCGTCCTTTGCGTTCTTTGCAAAGGGCGGGAGCGGCCATGCCCGCACAACCTGCTTTTCAAGCAACCCGGACGCGAAACGAAATCTCCCCCATCCTTCGTTTACTGCAACGACCACGAACCGGTAACGCTGGCGGACCTGTTCCAGAATCTTCAGGAACGTATCCCGCCGCCTCGCACCGCGCAGCAGCGATCTGCGGCGAATACAGCAACACGTGATAAAGTGCAGGGGATGAGCGCCGTAGTACCTGCAGGCGACGCGACATGGCTAACCCGATAATATCGGCAGCATCGCTCCCGCCCTTGCAAAAAGCGCAAGAACGGGGCACCCAGAGTTCCGTTTGGGGAGGGGAGATCAAAAACCATGAAAGGGCTTGCCACCCGCCACAAACTTTTCCCAGGCGGTTTTAACACCGCCGCGTTGGCCAGAGAGGCTGAGGAGCAAGACTCTGGAAATCTCACGCAAATCACATTCCGGTGGAAGACCGTTCCACCAACCATCGATACGGCCTGGGGTGGCCCAGCCTTTTAACGATTTTGACCTCTCTTCCATAAATAGAATCTCGGGTGCGGGTGCCCCGTCCTTGTGTTCTTTGCAAGGGCGGGATGCGATACTGCTGAGGTAACCGCTCTTGTTCCATTCTCTCAAGCTTCTCACTCCCGCCCTGCGCAAAGTGCGCGAAGGACGGGGCACCCGAGATTCTTTTTGTGGAAGAAGGTCAAGAGCGCGAAAGGGTCGGCCACCCGCCCACCCCATCCCC
>JANXUC010000135.1 GCA_025352065.1 Acidobacteriaceae bacterium
TGTTTAATCAGCTTGAGCGCGTCATCCAGAATCGTCAGCGTGGTTAGGCCGAGGAAGTCCATCTTCAGCAAGCCCAGTTTCTCAATCGCGCCCATATCGAACGCAACAACGATTTCGTCGTTCTTCGTCTTATGCAGCGGAACCAGATCGGTCAGCGGCTTCGGGGAAATCACCACACCCGCCGCATGAACCCCGGAATTCCGCACCAGCCCTTCCAACTTACGCGCTGTGTCCAGCAATTCTCGAATCTGCGGATCGCTCTCATACGCTTGCTGCAGAGGCGGCGAATCTTTCAACGACTGATCCAGCGAAATATTGAGTTGCTGCGGAATCATCTTCGCGATGCGATCCACGTCCGCATACGGCATATCCATCGCGCGGCCCACATCCTTGATCGCCGCCTTCGCCTGCATCGTTCCAAATGTGATAATCTGCGCCACATTGTCGCGCCCGTACTTCCGCGTAACGTAGTCAATCACTTCGCTGCGCCGGTTCATGCAGAAGTCAATATCGATATCGGGCATGGACACGCGTTCAGGATTCAGAAAACGCTCAAACAGCAATTCATGCTGCAGTGGATCGATATCCGTAATCCCCAGCGCATACGAAACCAGCGATCCCGCCGCCGATCCGCGACCCGGGCCAACAGGAATCTTCTGTTCTCGCGCATAGCGAATAAAATCCCACACAATGAGGAAGTAGCCCGGATACTGCATCTGCTGAATAATTCCCAGTTCCCACTTCAGCCGCTGCTCGTAATCCGACAGCTTGTTCTTTAGCTTTCCTTGCGACTCCTGCACACGCAGTACTTCCAGCCGTTTCGCAAACCCTTGCCGCGTCACGTGCTCAAAATAGCTATCAGTCGTAAACCCCGGAGGCACATCGAATTCAGGAAACGAATTTGCCAGCTTCTCCAGCTTCATGTGGCAGCGTTCAGCGATTTCGACGGTCCGCTCTAAAACCTGCGGCGCATCCGGAAACACCATCGCCATCTCGGTCGCGCTCTTCACGAAGAATTGCGTGCCCTCAAACTTCATCCGGTTGGTGTCGTGGATCGACTTGCCCATCTGGATGCACAGCATCACGTCCTGTGCATGAGAATCGTCTTCGCACAGATAATGGCTATCATTGGTCGCCACCAGCGGAATCTCAATGTCTTTTTCCAGCTTGTAAAGGTCCGAAGCAATACGCTGTTCCTGTTCTAAACCCTGATCCTGAATCTCGAGAAAGAAGTTTCCCTTGCCAAAAATATCCTGAAACTGATGCGCCGCTGCCCGCGCCGCCTCGTACTTCCCTTCCGTCAACCTCTCAGCCACTTCCCCCTTCAAGCAGGCTGAAAGCCCAATCAAACCTCGACTATGCTCCGCCAAAAACGCTTTGCTGATCCGAGGCTTGTAATAAAAACCGTGCAGCGAAGATTCCGACGTAATCTTCACCAGATTGCGATAACCCTCGTCGTTCTCCGCCAAAATAATCAGGTGATTGTAGGAATCGCCCTCAGGCGGTGTGCGCGAAATGCGATGGTCCTCCTTCTTACAGACGTAAAGCTCGCAACCCACAATAGGCTTCAGACCATGCTTCTTGGCCGCATTCACAAAATGCACCGCGCCAAAAATGTTTCCATGGTCCGTCATTGCCACGGACGACATGCCCAGCTCTTTGGCGCGCGCGCACAGCTTGTCCACATCGCTGGCGCCGTCCAGCATCGAATAGTCGGAGTGTAGGTGCAGATGTACGAAGTCAGGCATGAGCAGCCTCTATTTTAAGCCGCCGGCCAGCAGTGGATATAGCGTGCTCCTGTGGAAAAACTAGACGAACGCAAGATCGCTTACGTCCTTATTTCCTTTGTTCATCAAAACTTAGGCTAGAATGGGAGGGCTTAATCTGCTTGTAGCCGGAGGCTCAATGATCCGCCTGAAAATAAACGGGAAAGAAAAAAATTTTGACGGCGATCCAGAGATGCCGCTGCTCTGGTTTCTGCGCGACGTAGCCGGAATGACGGGCACAAAGTTTGGCTGTGGCGTGTCCCTCTGCGGCGCTTGCACTGTGCATCGGAACGGCCAGCCAATCCGCTCCTGCTCAACGCCGATGAAAGAAATCGGAGACAGCGAGATCACCACCATTGAAGGCATCGCACCCATGCACCCCGTGCAGAAGGCATGGATGGAAGCCCGTGTGCCGCAATGTGGATACTGCCAGACCGGCCAAATCATGACGGCCATCGCGCTACTCAAAGAAAATAAGAATCCCAGCGATCAGGACATCGACACCGCCATGTCCGGCAACATCTGCCGCTGCGGAACTTATCAGAGAATTCGCGCGGCGATCCATCAGGCAGCCAAGGAGACAGCATGAAGCTCATCGAGAATGTCAGCCGCCGCGGATTCTTGCAGGGAGTGCTCGCCTCCGGCGTTTTCGTCCTCAGTGCGCGCTTCGTTCCTGAGCCTTTGTGGGCGGCGGAAGGCGACAAGGCTGCCGCCCTTGACCCCAATATGTGGCTCTCTATCGCATCCGATGGAACTGTCACCATCATTGCTCATCGGTCTGAAATGGGATGTGGGAGCCGAACCGCTCTCCCCCTCATAGTCACGGATGAGCTCGACGCCGACTGGTCTAAGGTCAGACTCGATCAAGCTGTTGGCGATCCAAAATATGGCGACCAGGATACGGATGGCTCCCATTCCGTCCGCAGTTCCTTCGATCTAATGCGACAGGTGGGAGCCAGCGCGCGTTCCATGCTGGTTTCCGCCGCGGCCACGCAATGGAGTGTTTCCCCAAAAGACTGTTCCACCGAACCCCATTTTGTCGTACACAAAGCAAGCGGTCGCAAGGCGGGCTACGGCGAACTCGCCGCCGCTGCCGCCAAGCTGCCCGTTCCACCAAAGGAAGACTTGGTCCTCAAGTCGCGCTCCGAATGGCGCTACATCGGCAAAGAAACCACTTCGCTTTTCGACTTGCCCGACATCGTTACTGGCAAAGCCGTCTTCGGGATGGATGCAACCATGCCCGGCATGGTCTATGCCTCCATTGAGCACCCGCCCGTCCTAGGGCAAAAGATCAAGAGCTACGACGACAAAGCAACGCTCCAAGTTGCAGGCGTTCAAAAAACTTTAACTATCGATACTGTCAAACCGCCGCATTTGTTTCAGCCGCTCGGCGGCGTAGCAGTCATCGCCGACAATACCTGGGCCGCGTTCCAAGGACGCAAGAAGCTCAAAATCGACTGGGACACCAGCTCGCACTCAACCTACAACTCCGCGGAGTTCCGCAAGACGCTCGAATCGACTTCGCGGCAGGCGGGCAAGGTTGTGCGCAATGTGGGCAACGTCGACGCTGAATTTGCGAAAGGTGGCAAGATCGTCGAAGCCGAATACTACACGCCGCACTTAGCTCACGCTTCTATGGAGCCGCCGGTCGCGGTTGCCGAATATCGCGATGGAAAGGTGGTCGCTTGGGCTCCTACGCAGAATCCGCAAGCGGTGCAGGATACCGTTGCCACGGCGCTCGGCATCAAGAAAGAAGACGTCACCTGCCACGTAACCTTGCTGGGCGGCGGCTTCGGTCGCAAGTCCAAGCCAGATCAGGTTGCGGAAGCAGCCATTCTTTCCAAGCAGCTCGGCAAACCGGTCAAAGTAGTCTGGACCCGCGAGGATGACATTCGCTTTGACTTCTTCCATTCTGTCGCTGCAATGTATCTGAAGGCCTCAATCGGGCCTGACGGCAAGCCCACTGCCTGGTTGCAGCGCACCGTGTATCCGCCAATTAACTCCACTTTTGACGCTTCCTCCAAGTATGCCGACGATGAGATGGGCTTGGGATGGAACAATCTTCCGTTCGATATTCCGAACCATCGCGCCGAAAACGGTCCCGCCGATTACCACGTCCGCATCGGTTGGTTGCGCAGCGTCGCCAACATCTATCACGCCTTTGCGATTCATTCCTTCATCGACGAACTGGCAGCCTTGGCCAAGAAGGATCCGGCGCAGTATCTGCTGGATGTCATCGGCCCTTCCCGCATCGTAAACCTCGACTACAAAGAGGATGAGGCTGAAGATAAGCTGAAGTATCCCCTCGATACAGCACGACTCCGACGCGTGATCGATATCGCGGTAGAGAAATCAGGTTGGGCCAAGCGGCCAAAAGTAAAAGGTCGCGGCATGGGCATCGCCGCCCATCGCAGCTTCCTCACCTACGTAGCCACCGTTGTTGAGGTAGAAGTCGACAACCGGGGACAAATCCACATTCCAAATGTCTGGACCGCAGTCGATGCCGGGACAGTCGTCAGCCCCGACAATGTTCGCAACCAGTTCGAAGGAGCAGCCGTCTTCGGAACCAGCCTTGCGCTGTACGGTGAGATCACCGCCACCAACGGCATAATCGATCAGAGCAACTTCAACAACTTCCAGCTTGCGCGTATGAACCACGCGCCGCGAAAAACTGAAGTACACATTGTGGAGAGCGACGCGCCACCGGCAGGTGTGGGTGAGCCCGGCGTCCCACCCTTTGCTCCAGCTTTGTGCAATGCGCTGTTTGCCGCGACAGGCAAGCGCGTAAGAGAACTTCCGCTATCGAAAACGAAGTTCGCCTAAAGCAGCACGTGAACGAAACGGCGGAGCAATCAGCCCGCCGTTTCGTTCTCTTCCCCTACACTCAAGAAGCCAATCCCCACTCTGCAGCAGTGACTTCAAGAATTTCCACCGGACTGGAATTCGAGAACTTAACAGTGATGCCTTTCGCCCAATCGGAAGAGCAAGCGCCTGTTCTAGGAGCTCAGAAACTTCTGGACCCATAGACTTAGTCTACTCTCGGCCCTTGCTACATACGCTGTTACGGGAAAGTGTAGGGCGAGCATTCCTGCTCGCCGCTTTTGACTTATGTGGAGCGGACACTCTTGTCCGCTGCTCTTAGCGCGCGGAAAGTCGAGATCACTGTTTGTTCTTGCTCTGTCTCAGCAGATCGTCCATGATCTCTGGCGGATAGCGGAAATTTGTGGCCTTCAGGCGTACAAACGCATCGGCCAAATTGACAAGTCCGCGCCGAGCCGCCAAGTCCAACACACCCAGCGTTCCAGTGACCTCGAATCCTCTGCTAAGTGCCACGCTGGTCCCTTTGCGCTCATCAATCAGAATCAGATTTGCCTGTAGCAACTCCGCGAGCGCGATGGCTGAACGCTCACCGCCATCGAACGACTGAAGCGCAACATCGTTACTGGCGGCCACTTCTGTCACCTCCATCCATCTGGGACGCGCATCGCCCATTCGCGGACGGCTTGCGGGGCCTTAGGATGGC
>JANXUC010000088.1 GCA_025352065.1 Acidobacteriaceae bacterium
CGCGCCGAGCGCTGCTTCAATACCTGCATCACCGTTGATGGTGTCCCCACTTCCGGTTCGCCGAGTAAGAGATGAATATGTTCCGGCATCACCACATAGCCGACGACCACGAAGCGGTAACGCTGGCGGACCTGGTCCAGAATTCTCAGGAACGTATCCCGCCGCCTGGCACCGCGCAGCAGCGGGTCTGCGACGAAAACAGGAACACGTGATAAAGTGCAGGGGATGAGCGCCTTAGAAGCATTGCAGGCGAGGCGACATGGCTAACCCACAATATCGGCAGCATCGCTCCCGCCCTTGCAAAAAACGCAAGGACGGGCCACCCAGGGTTCCGTTTTGGGAAGGAATATCAACAACCATGAAAGGGCCTGCCACCCGCCATTGCACGAGGAAGTGCGGCTTGAACTCCTGACATGCGCCAAATTGCTGGAACAGTTCGGTTCGCAGCTTGGGCGGCCTCGCGCCGACACGCTAAACGGATCTCGGCACGCGAATATGAAGGAGCTGCGGTTCTACGCGTGTGATGGTGTGTGGCGGTTTGCCTTTACCTTCGATCCTCGTCGCCGCGCCATCATTTAAGTTGGCGGTGATAAATCCGGCATGAGCGAGAAGAAGTTTTACCGGCAATTGCTCAAAAAGCTGATGAGCGGTTGGATCAACATTTGGTGCGATTGAAAAAAGAGAAACGCTGAGAAATGGGTTGCAAGACCCAGAGAAGGAACAAGACCATGCCAGTCAGGGCCACAACGCTAAAGGATTTAATGAATGAACTCAGCCCCTCCCAGCGGAAGAAGGTTGAGGCACGGGCCGCGCAGCTGATCGCGGAAGAAATGTCTCTTCGCGATCTTCGGCGAGCGCTCAAGCTGACCCAGCGCCACATGGCGCAATCTTTGCGCATTGGGCAGGACGGAATTTCTCGTTTGGAACAACGCAGCGATCTGTTGCTCTCGACCTTGCGCGGCTACATTGAAGCTATGGGCGGGAACCTCACGCTGTTGGCGGAATTTCCTGATCGGGTTCCGGTGAAGCTCTCCGGCATCACAAGTATGGGAACGGGAAAGCCGCCCGTGTCCGCCAAAGTTCGGCGAGCAAGAGCTGCGAGGGCGTAACTTACCCCTTCTTCAATTCCGTCAAAACCTGCTTGGCAATTTCCTTCAGCGTTTCAAAAACGCCGTTGCCCTGGAAGGCGATAGCTTCCATCACGGGCTCGTCTTTTCTGCGCAGTTCTTTCGTGAGATGTTCCACGGATAGAATTCCCGGCAGGTCGCGCTTGTTCAGCTGCAGAACGTAGGGGACTTTCGCGAAATCGTAGTTGTGTTCTTTCAGGTTGGTGTGCAAATTTTCCAACGCTTCCAGGTTGGCGTCCATGCGCTCCTCCTGCGAATCGGCCACGAACACAATGCCGTCCACGCCGCGCAGGATGAGCTTGCGGCTTGCGTCATAGAAGACCTGCCCGGGAACCGTATAGAGGTGGATGCGCGTCTTAAATCCGCGAACTGTGCCGAGGTCGAGGGGCAGGAAATCGAAGAAAAGGGTACGCTCCGTCTCCGTGGCAAGCGAGATCATCTTGCCCTTTTGGTTTTCCGTCGTTTTCCCGTAGATGTGCTGCAGATTGGTGGTTTTGCCACCAAGACCCGCGCCATAGTAGACGATCTTGCAGTTGATCTCGCGGGCTGCAAAATTGATGAAGCTCAACCGATTCCCCAAGGCAGACGGACCGGGGGCGAACTCCTCCTCCGGAACCGCGCAAATTTTCTCTCTGAATTGCTGCTATTCGTTATATCACAAGGACTTAACTGGACAACACAGCCCGGCACCTAAAGGGCAGTTACTCTAGTGGGGACTGGTTGGCGCGCTAGCTTGGGGAGCCGGTCGATTGGGTGTCCGAGGCGGCGGCATTGGATAGAACCCTGCCTTTGCTTGCACCTTCACCCCTTTCCGCGCTACCAGGACCTCTAGCTCGCGGAAGGCGCCCGGTTTGGCATGGGTGTAGTAGCCCAGCGTGTATTGGTCGCGGGCATCGCCCGTGGCGCGCGCGTAGGCCTCTTCCATGGCTTCCTTGGAGAACTCGGAGAACACTTCGCCCCCGGTGGCGTTGGCGTATTTTGGCAGGATGTTGCTATAGCCCTGTCGCGGCAGCTTGAGCTGCTCGATCTTGCGGATTCCGGGGAGCGATCCCGCATCGACCGCAACCGCGTACACGGTGATTTCGTTCGTCAGCAGGAAGCGGAGGACGTCGGAATAGGCTGCTTCGCTACCTTTTTCGCGGCCATCGCTCACGATAAAGAGAATCTTGCGGCGTCCGCGCTCACGCCTGCTGAGATCCAACGCTGCTTTGAGCAGGGCATCGTTGAGGACGTGCGATTCCTGCGGCACCGTATTAATGCGCGTGGGACCACCTCCCACAGCACGGCCATTGACCGAGGGCTCGGAGCCGAACGGTCCGCCGATGACTGGCGGGCCAGAATTGCGCCCCGTTTCGGTCTTCAGGCTATTGAGGGCGGCAGTTGTGCCTTTTCCCAGTGCGCCAAAGTCCTTTACCTTCCGGACCGCGCTGCTGTAGGTGTAAAGCGCAACTTCGTCATACTTCGAGAAAGCGCCTTCCAGCGCGGGGAAGGTCTGGTTCAGCTTGCGGACAGCCACATCCGGCATGCCCTGATCAAAGACAATCGCCGCGGAAATCGCAAAGGGATCGCTGGTGAAGTACTTCAAGTCTTGCTTGGCGCCATTCTCCAGGAGTTGGAAGTCCTTGGGTAAAAGGCCTTCCACAAGCCGGCCGGAATTGTCTTTGACGGTGACAGGAACGCTGACGAACTTCACGATGACTTTGAGCGTGCCAGCAGCTTCTTCGGGCGCGGTCTGAGGTGGAAGTGCAGGCGGAGCATGAGGATTCGCCGGAACGGTGGGACTAACTGGTACCTCAATCTCAGCAGGTGCGGTTTCAGTGGGTGCGCTTTCGGGGAAAGGGAACTCTTCCGGGGCTTTCTCAGGAGCCTTGCCTGTCGCTGGTTTCGCAGCGTTCTTTTCGTCTTGATCTGAGGACTTGCTGCTGGAGGACCCCCCGCTGTCGGTCGAGTCCTCGTCGGGGAGCGGAGCTGTGTTGATCGCAGGCTGCGAGGGTAGCTGCTGGGGCGTTCGTTTGGCGGATGGGGCGTCTGGAATCGGTTGCTGCGACTGGGTTTGCGCGATACTCCAGCTGGCAAATGCCAGCAGTGCTGCACTCAGCCACATACCACTGCGAACTGCCTTCAAGACTGCCAAGAACGTCTCCTTCATTTTTCTCCTAATTTCGCTCCACCGCGATCAATCGATCGCCAAATCGCGTGCTGCCGGGCGTAAACTTTCTCCACTCGGAACCCACGCACGTTCCGTTGGATGCATCATAGTGCTAGAAATAGACTAACAAATCAATCTGCGAGATTCCCCTATGGCTTGCTGTGTCCGTCGTCCCTGGTTCCTGTTTTTCACCGCGGCAGTTCTGATGTTGGCGCAAACCCTGGCTGCTCAACAGGCTTCCGCCCCATCTGCACCGGACTCTGCGACCGCGCAAGACGACGCCAACCAGACCATTAAGGTGAACGTGAACGTGGTGCAGCTGTTTTTCAACGTGAAAGACAAGCATGGCGCGTTAGTACCGGGATTGGTCAAAGACGATTTCCAGATTCTTGAAGACGGTAAGCCGCAGACTATAAAGTACTTTTCGGCGGAATCCGACCAGCCCTTGACGATCGGTATCCTCGTGGATACGAGTGGAAGCCAGCAGCGGGTGCTGGGCATGGAAAAAGAAGCTGGCACCATGTTCCTGAACCAGGTGCTCACCGACAAGGACCAGGCGTTCCTCATCAATTTCGATATCAATGTTGAGCTGGGGCAGGACTTTACGAGCTCCAAAAGCCTTTTGAAAGAGGCGTTGCAAAAGACGCAAATCAATGCGGGTGCCGGTAGCTGCGGGGGAATTGGAGGGTCGGGCGGCGGGCCGTTTCCATGTGGCTCCAGCGGCCCGAGGGGAACGCTGCTGTACGATGCCGTATATCTAGCGGCGCATGATGAGCTGTCGCACGAAGTTGGCCGCAAGGCTATGATTCTGCTGACCGATGGCGGGGATCAAGGCAGCAAGACGAAAATCCGCGAAGCCATTGAAGCGGCCCACAAGGCAGACACGATTTGCTACGTACTGCTCGTAGCGGACCGCGGTTTTTACGGTGGAGGTATGTATTCCGGTGATTCCGACATGCACAAGCTGACCGAAGAGACTGGGGGGCGCGTGATCACGGTGGGCGACAATCCCAGGAAGCTGCATGATGCCCTCGACGATATCTCGAAAGAGCTGCGCAACCAGTACAACATCGGATTTGTATCTACTAATAAGAGCCCCGATGGTGCCTACCGCAAGCTGGAGATCAAAACCAAAGACGGGCTGAAAGTACAGGCTCGGAAGGGGTACTACGCGGTGTCGCGGTAGATTTCGCCTTTCGATAGTTCGTCAATTTGTGCATTATTTGCATTTCGCGAAATCATAACAGAACGATCGTTCTGTTATGATTTCCGCGTGACTCGCCGCAAGACTTACAACCTTCCTGAAGTGACACGGCTGGCGATGGAGCGCTTCTGGCGGCATGGCTTCTACGCGAGCTCCATTGAAGACCTGGTTGCGGCGACGGGTTTGACGCGAGCCGCTTTGTACGCCGAGTTTGACGACAAGGCCGGGTTATTTCGGGCGGGCCTAGCTCTCTATTCCCAAGAAGTTGTCGGTCCGTTGCTGGCTCCAATGGAGTCGAGCCCTGCGGGACTGGCCGACCTTAAGAAATACTTCGAAACGCAAATCGCTCGCGCGGAACAGGCGGGCCTGCCTGGGCCGGGCTGCCTGATAGCGAACACCATGGTTGAGTGCGGCCCGCACGATGAATCTTTTTCGGCGGCGGTCTCCCAACATCTGAAGCGAATGACGGAAGCGTTCCGGCTGGCGCTGCAGTATGAAAGCCTGCAGCGCACGGGGCGCCGCCTGCCTGAAGTGGAACGGCTTGCATGGTACTTGACGATCTCGGCGCAGGGGCTCTGGTCGGTGTCGCGTGTGGTGAGCGATGCGAAGGTGCTTCGGGTTTACGCCGAGGATTTTTTTCGGCAGGTGGAACGGAGTTTGTCGTGATGAATACCGCTGTTCCGATTTTGCGATTGAAAAGGCACAGGGCGCGTTTCATGACCCAGTTTGTCATTCCGAGCGAAGCGAGGAATCCCTATCGTTGCCAGCAGTCTTTCCAGCAATAGGGATTCCTCCCCTTTACTGCGTTCAGTTTCGGAATGACAAGTTTATTTTTGTATTTATGAAACACGCTCTGGGGAATCTCTGAACATGCCTCGCGCACCGCTAGAGTCTCAAGTGTTGAGATTCCACACTCCCACCCTTCGCAAAGTGCGCGAACGATGGGGCACCCTCCGTGTCTTTTGATTCCAGAACGAAATCCGAAAGGCTGGGTCACCCGTCCAAAAATGGATTGGACTAAGCCGCTGGCCGGATGCTTCGCCTATGGCGATTGAATCGCTGGCGAAGATAGGAAACGCGACGAAGTGTCCGAAAGCCGAGCGGGACGACCGGTGAAGGGAGTTGGTCGCGGTTGGCGGAGACTAGGAGGACGAGCACGGTCTGCCAGCGTGACGCGTCTTGCGCCACGGGACTGGATGTCCATCATCAATGCTCGACCGCGGTCGAGCGGGAACTCAGGCCTTGATGGCCTCGATGATCGAGAACGGCGAGTGGGTCGGCAGCAGCCGACCGGGCGTGAGGCCGGCAGCGGAGAAGAGCTTGCCGTACTCGGTCGCGGTGCGCTCCTTGCCGGGCAGCAGCACCAGCATGTTGGCGTCCATCAGGTGCGCAGGGCTGGGCTTGCCGTCCTCGGAGATGATCATCTCCACCACCAGCACGCGGCCGCCCCGCGGGAGCGACTCGGCGCAGTGGCGCAGGATGGCCACGCACTGCTCGTCGTTCCAGTCGTGCAAGATCTGCTTGAGCAGCATCACGTCGCCCTTCGGCACTGCCTTGAAGAAGTCGCCCCCCACCGTCTCGCAGCGCTCGGCGAGGCCGCTCGCTGCCAGCGTCTTCTTCACCGCCTCCACCACGTGTGCCAGGTCGAGCAGCACGCCCCGGGTGTTCGGAAACGCGCGCAGCACCGCGCTCACCAGGGTAGCGTTGGCGCCGCCGACATCGACCACCCGGCCGACGCTCGAGAAGTCGATCGCCTGGGTGACCTCGGCGGCGACCAGCGCGGCCAGATTGTGCATCGCACCGGTGAACGCCGCCCCCTCCTCGGGATGAGTGCCGTACCACTCGAAGAGCTCCTGCCCGAGCGCTGCGTGGGCAGTGCTCTTGCCACTCTTCACCGCCTCGGTGAGCTGCTCCCACGGCCGCCAGTGACCCGGCGCGCTCAGGGCGATCGCGAAGTTGCGCATCGAGCCGGGCACGTTCGAACGCAGCGTCTGTGACAGCGCGTTGTTGGCGAAGGTCTTGTCGGTCTGCTCGGTGAAGACGCCCACCGCGGTGCAGGCACGCATCACCCGGTAGAGCGCGTCGGCGTTGGCGCCCACCTTGGTCGCGATCTCGGCCACCTTCAGCGGCCCTGCCTCGAGGCAGTCGGCCAGGCCCAGGCTAGCGGCGGTGCCCATCAGCTGGGTGACCCAGTAGGCGGTGATGTGCTGGAACATTTGCTGCGGCGGGGGAACGTGGTCCATTCGAGTTCTCCGTTTCTGGGGAGCGGGGGGCCTGGCTCACCGTCAGGCACTGTATCACAGACGCGCAGCTCGACCGGAGCGGACAGGGTTATCTCATCAGCCCATGCGCTCGTCGGACTCTAGGAGCTTGTTGAAAAAGAATTTTCTGGGCGATTCAGTGCTCGTTCCAGAAGTTCAACCTGCTAAACCGCGGGAAAATAGCAGATTCCTCACGATAAAACTGTTCGGAATGGCAAACTTTTAGAGTTTTTCAACAACCTGCTAGATTTCGCATAGAGTAAAAATCTATCCGGGGGTGTAGAACCAGGGCTCTCCCGTTTTTCATTTCAGGATTGAATGGTCGATAACTTTGTTGTATAAAGTTCTTGCTGCGGCGGCGCTGAAGCGCCGCACTACCTGAACCAGCGAGTGTCAGACATCCCTCAGTAGAGTGCGCCTCCCGGCTGAGTGCTTTGTACCACGCCGCGTTCCACGCTGAGCGAGTAAGCGGTGCCTCCCTGTGCTTGCCATGCAGCGAGGTCGAAGTGGGCGCCTGTGGGGGCTCGGTAGACGGAAATATTGTGGATTGTTAGAGGCTGCTTGCGCTGGCAGACTTCTGGGGGTTGTGTGACTTGGTAGAAGTAGGCGGCGACACCAGTTCCGATTACGAAAGATTTGCCATCGGGTTCCATGAGAACGGCACTCTTCTCGTCAATCGCGACGCCGCGCGGGGCTTTGGACCAGCCATCTTGCGTCATACGGGCCAGGAAGACGAGCGTGCGGCCCTGACGGTCGCGCTTGACGAAGTGACTGTCGGTGATGGTATGTTCAAGATGAGGAACGTGGAGGAAGTCTTTGGTTAACGTCACGTGCTTGTCGTAAGGATTCTTCAGGGCTTGCGGAGATGTCGTTGTATCGATCATGGCGGCGAAAGAGAATTCGCCTAACACTGCGAGGCCTGCGCTGGTTCCTCCGATGGGCTTGCCAGCAGCGATGCGGGCGTTGAGCGCGTCTTGTACTGGTGTGCCGAGCCAGAATTTTATGTAGCGCGATTGGTCGCCTCCGGCGATGAAGACAGCTTCGGCGCGATGAATGATCTCGGCGGTGGCGGGATCTTCGGCTGCGCGGCGATTGGGGATGACGAGCGTCGCGACCGAGTTCAGCTTGCACAACTTGTTTACGTACGGGTTATAGTCATCGCTGCCGCGGGCGCGGAGGACGAGGAAATCTCCGCCCTGGGCTTTGTCGCAGAGCCATTTGAAAGCTTCGTCCATGTCAGCACCGCCCCCCATCAGAGCGGTCCCGCCTGTGGGCTTCGTCGAGACTTCTTCGGTGTTGCCGATGCGAGTGTATTTATAGGTGCGGGCGTGGAGTTGGGGAGTGAGAGTGGCGAGCAGGAATCCGAAAATGAGGAGCGTTAGATTTTTCATGGCGGGGTTGGACAAGAGCTAAGATTGTCAAACCGAGTGTAACGAAGAATCCCTTTCTCATCCAGCGTGCTAGCCAAGAAAGGGATGCTTCGCTGCTCTCAGAGGCTGTGACTTTATTCAAATTACGCGGTTTTTAGGCGCGTAAGTTGTTTGTTTTCAGCGTTAGTTTTTGGAACAAACAATAAAGTCACAGGCTCTCAGCATGACAAGCGCTCAGATTTGTTCTTACAATGATGGCTGACATGGCTGATCTTCCTAGTACTGAGGTCTTGCAAATTTCGTCGTCAGCGCCTGCCAGCGAACCTCTGCAACAGCAGACGCCGGACGCTTTACTGCTGCACGGTTTTTGGTATCGTGCGCTGCCGAGTGATCGCGTGAGTCGACATAAGCTTCAGAAGACGCTGCTGTTGGGCATTTCGCTGGTCGTGGGACGCGACAAGTCTGGGCGTGTTTTTGCGTTACGAGATTCCTGTCCGCATCGCGGTATCCCGCTTTCGGACGGGCAGTTTGACGGGGCGCAGATCGAGTGTTGCTACCACGGATGGAAATTCGATTGCCACTCGGGGCAATGTACGGCGATCCCGTCACTCACGGCGGAGCAGGCGCAGAAGATTCGCGTGGATCGGATTTATGCGGGAAGTTTTGTCTGCGAAGAGCATGACGAGTTTATTTGGGTGTTTGTGCCGGAGCCGGGGCCTGCGGGGGCAGGATTTACGCGAGCTGCCGCGCCGACTGAGCCTCTCCCGCGTGTCCCGACGTTCAGCGGCAAATTCAAGTCGGCGTACCTGGTTGCCGATCTGGCGTGCAATATCGATCACGGAATTATTGGATTGATGGACCCGGCGCACGGTCCGTTTGTGCATCAGGCGTGGTGGTGGCGGCAGCGCGCTAGCATTCACGAGAAGCAGAAGAATTTCGAGCCGATCCCGAATGGCTTTCGGATGGCGGCGCATACGCCCAGCTCGAACAGCGCGCCGTATAAGCTGTTGCAGATGTATGCCGAGGCGAAGTCAATTACCACGACGATTGATTTCGAGCTTCCCAATCGGCGTGTAGAGACGATTCGCGCGGGTAAGTATTGGTTCTCGAGTTTGACGACTGTGACCCCGATTACGCGGGAGCGATGTCGCATTGACGTTGTTGCGTCGTGGAATTTGTTTCGCTGGCTGCCATTTGCGCCGGAGATGCTGAAGTTTGTGTTTGCAAAGTTTGTGGCGCAGGATCAGGAAACCATGGAGATGCAGGCGGAGGGGTTGAAACATAATCCTCATTTGATGTTGATTGACGATGCGGACCGTCCGGCGAAGTGGTATTTCCAGTTAAAGAATAACTATCTGGAAGCGAAGAGAACGGGTGGGGAGATGAAGCATCCGTTAGCGGGGCCGGTTACGCTGCGATGGAGAAGCTAGTGTAGGCCCAGGGGCCCGCGCGTGTTAAGAGATCAAGGGCAGTAGCAGATTCCTCACGATAGAGCCGTTCGGAATGACAATTTTATAGAGAGTTTCTATTCTGCAGGGAGAACAAGTGAAACAGAGGACGCGACCCGGGCCGCGTCCTCTGTTCCTTCCCCCGGCTGCTCCTCCCTAGAGAGCAGCGACTCCTCTGTCCTGGTTGCGGATGCGGATTGCTTCGTCCACCTTGGACAGGAAGATTTTTCCGTCGCCGATTTTTCCCGTAGCGGCGGTTTTGATGATGGCGTCGATGGCAGGATCGACGAGGTTATCGGCGACGACCATCTCGATCTTTACCTTGGGCAGTAAGTCGACGGAATATTCGCGTCCGCGGTAGGTTTCTGTGTGGCCTTTTTGGCGGCCGTGTCCCCGCACCTCGAAGACCGTCATGCCGTCGACGCCCATGTCGGTCAGAGCCTCCTTGACGGCTTCAAATCTTGAGGGCTGAATAATTGCTTCAATCTTGGTCATAGAGTTTTTTCCTCGCTTTGCATTGTAGGCCAGGTTGCCGGAGGCTGGGGTGAGCCAGCCTCCGGGAAATTGGATCAGGTCTGCGCTCAACTAGCCTCCGCTCAACTTACATGGGACAGTGGCTTCGCCTCCATCCTGGACGGGGCATTGAGCCCCGGGATCGATTGCGACATGCCTCCGGGCGCTGCCAAGGATGAGATGACATATTCTGGATAGGCGGAGATGCCGTGCTCGTGGAGATCGAGACCGTAGCGTTCGCCCTCTTCCGAGACGCGCAGCAAGCCCATGGCGTTCACCGCATACATCACGGTCATGGAAACCGCGAAGGTCGCCAGCGTGATAACGGCGCTGCCAATGAATTGAGCTTTCATGAGCTGCATACCGCCGCCGTAGAACAGGCC
>JANXUC010000116.1 GCA_025352065.1 Acidobacteriaceae bacterium
TTTGTAGCTCGCGCCCCGCGATGACCCAGCAGGAGAGGACGTACTGGAGCCGTCATGACAGACTACTCAAGGTCGAAATCGCGAATGGGTCTGCCCGTGTCAGGGGATTCTTTAGCGCGCTTTACCGCTTCCTGAAACTTCTTTTCCAGCAGATCGGCGCTATTCTTCTGCGCTTCCACGGCCTGGCGGAATACGGATTCCTTGCGGCTATTCTGCTCCCGCATGGCGCGGGCGGCATCCTCAAAATCGTTGAACGTCCTGGGAGTCGCCGGAGGTGTATGTGCGATCACCGCCTGCGCTTCCGCATCCACCTTAAGAACCGCATGGCAGCAAGGGCAGGTTACATCAAACGCACTCGAATTCTTCGGCATTCAGCGAATATACCGCAAACCGAGCGACAACGGGACACTTGGCCGCACCCCTCAGCGGGGGTTGAGCTTTAAGGGGAAAATATGAAAAATTTGCAGCATTTCCCAACTGAGTAGTAGCAAACAAGTTATTACTACCAGCACTGCCAGCATCTCGCCCACAGCCATGCGACGGCGGCGGCCAGAAGGCTCCAGGCTGCGCGTGACCAGGGCCAGAATATTCAGCGTGGCGAAGCCGAACACCAGCATCCACAGAATGTTGTAGAACTCGCCGCGCTTATCCGTGAGTTGCCAGACTCCGAGCAGCGCAAACAGCACCGCCTGCCGCACGTGCGGAATCACAGCCGAGAAAAATGCTAGATGTACCCAAGGCCTCATGGATTGTAGAGCTTAAGACGCCGTACCACCAATGTCGAAACGCCAAGGGTACGAGGAAACAACGCTAGAAAGCAAGTCTTAGGATGGACACCGCTCGTGTAGGGCAAGCATGTTCGTCTCTTTGTCAACCTCAATCGGTGGACTTGGCCCTCTCCAGATTCGGCAGGAACGCCGTCAATAATCCAATCGCAGGAAGATAGGCGCAAACGCGATAAACAAAAACAATGCTAGTAGCATCTGCCAGCCTACCCAGAACCGCCGCCGCAATCCCGCCCATGCCAAACGCAAATCCGAAAAACAGGCCGGCAATCATGCCTACGTTTCCCGGCACCAGTTCCTGTGCGTAGACCAGAATTGCAGAAAATGCCGACGCCAGCACAAAGCCAATCACCACGCTAAGCAAGCCAGTCCAAAACAGGTTCGCGTAAGGCATCAGCATAGTGAACGGCAACACTCCAAGAATCGACACCCAGATCACGTACTTACGTCCAATCTTGTCGCCGACTGGGCCGCCAATCAGTGTGCCAGCCGCCACCGATCCCAGGAACAGAAATAGATGAAGCTGCGAGTTCTGCACGGAAACATGAAAGCGGCTGATCAAGTAGAACGTGTAATAGTTCGCCAAGCTTGAGAGATAGAAGTATTTCGAGAAAATCAGCGCCAGCAGGATCGCAATCGAGACTCCAACTTTCCTGCGCGATAATTCCGGATGCCGGTTCTCCTTCTTCCGCGCAGCCATCGGACGCGTTCTTTCCTGATGGCTATACCAACGACTCACGTAGGCGAGCACGGTGATTCCCACCAGCACGGCAATGCAAAACCACGCCACGCCGCGTTGCCCAACCGGCAGCACAATAAACGCCGCCAGCAACGGCCCAATCGCTGATCCCGTGTTGCCTCCCACCTGAAAAAATGACTGTGCCAAGCCATGCCGGCCTCCCGAAGCCATGCGCGCAACACGCGATGCCTCGGGATGAAATACCGCCGCGCCCACGCCAATCAAGGACACTGCGAACAACAAAATCGGAAATGTCGGCGCTACTGAGAGCAGCACCAGCCCGATTAACGTGAACACCATCCCAGCGGGCAGCGAATATGGCGTTGGCTTGCGATCCGTGTACCAGCCAATCACTGGCTGCAACAGCGACGCCACAATCTGATACGACGCAGCGATCAAACCAATATGCGCGAAATCGAGATGAAACGTAGTCTTCAAAATCGGGTAGATCGAAGGCAGCAGCGACTGCACCATGTCATTGATGAGATGGCACAGCGTAACCGCTGTTAGTATGCGGAAAAGCGTTCCCTCCGTTGAGGGCGCGTGGAAATCAATCGTAGTATCTGCGGCGGCTTGCGTCATGTTTTGTACAGTTGCGCTGCGTTTCTAAAACAGCAAGAAAGCCGAAGTTTGTCATTCCGAACGACTCTATCGGGAGGAATCTGCTGGTTCCCTACTCCCAAAACAATATCTGATGATCCACGCAATCCGGATTCACGTTTTCCATGACTGTGATTGGAAAATCCGCTCCGTGTCGCGCCAGGAAAACTGCCGCCGATAGCTCGCGTTCCTGCTGCACTTTCTCCGGATACAGAGAATTGCTCAGAAGCGCCGCATGACGCGAAAGAATCTCCGATCTTCGCAACTCCGCTCGCGCCGCCCTTTCGCGCAACCGCGTCAACTGATAGCGAATCTTGCGACCAGCCCGATCCGCCGCGTCGATGAGTGTAGAGTCCAGTCGCTCTAGCGATCCGCGCACACGCGCCAGCGAATCTTCAAATGCTTGTTGCGCCGCGTCGAACTCAGCATGGATTTCCGGCGGCAGCGTGCGATTGCCGATCATCTGTCGCACAGCCTGCGGTCCAGGAAACAAATCCGACAGCTGCAAGCCGTATCGAGTCATCAACCCCGCCAGCTTGGCGTCAACAATCGTGGCGGAGAATCGCGGCAAGATCGGCGTCACCCGCCCCAAAAGCTTCTCGTAGATCACCGCCGACTGCGCAAAATAGGCCACTTCCGCCGGGCCGCCTACATACGCCAGCGTCGGCAACAGAAAGTCCTGTACCACCGGACGCAGCAACGCGTTCGGATTGAAGTCTTCCGGCCGCGTTACGATTTGATCCAGCAACGCGGCCTGCGAGATTCTTGCCCCGCCCACATCGAACGTCTCTTCCGCTTCAGAACCGCTTGCCGAACGCACATGATGAATCGCCGTCCGAACTCCGTTCCGCACTTCAAACAACGCCGTCGACGAAGGCGTAACCTTCACCTGCTCGTGATACCCTCCAGCGGTTAATTCTTTGCCGCGCTGCAGCAACCCGTCGTTGAGCTCTTTCGCGTGCTGAATCGCTCCCGCATAAATGGGGCGTGCAATTCCGTGCAACTCCGGGTCGGAGGGATCCAACAAAATCACACCGAGTTCGCCGAAAACGCGCGAATAGAACTTCGCAAAAGCCCCGCCAAATGTCTCGCCCGGACGGTAGGCATCCCGCAGCCATGCGGTCGCCTCGCTCTCTCCAAGCAGTGCAGCAACCTGCTCCACCACTGGCAGAATCTCGTCGCCAAACTGAATGCCGCCAACCGGAGCACCCTCAATCCCCTTCGTCGGCGTCGCGATACTTCGCAGCTCGCCCTGCGTCCCCAGCATCCACGCATGATTGATTTCGGCGAGATCGTGATCCTCGGTCGCCATCCAGAATATCGGCACGCAAGGAATGCCTTTTGCGGACGCCTCTTCCGCCAGTTTCACCGCACTCAAGACCTTAAAGATCGTGAATAAAGGTCCACCAAACAATCCAACTTGCTGCCCGGTAACCGCAGCCAAGGCTCCGCTCTCAAACTTCGCCAAGTTCGCCAGTGTCTTCTCTGACGCACTCCAGGCCCGATTCTGTCGCAACAGAACAGCTGCAATTTGCTGACGCCGCGCAGGATCGTACGAAATCTTCGAAGCTTGTTCGGAAATCCAATTGGTGTATTGCGGAGGTCGAGGATAAAACTGGGAGACTTTCGGGAAACTATGAAGGAAGTCCGCGAACAAGCGGCTGGTGTGAGGAATTTCTGTAAACGGGAGACACTGCGCCTTCACGGACGGCGCTCCGGGCCCAGCTTCCGACATCGCAGTATGGAGCTCACATCAAGCATTCTACCCGTAATCAGATGACGGACGCGCCGGGAGGATGCAGAACGTGATGCGGGAAGCTATCGTTCAACTCACCAGCTCTCTGCAAACAGTCCGGAGTCGCCACAAAAGCAAAACGGGGCGAATCTAAGTTCGCCCCGCTCGCGTGAATGCTAGCCCTAAAAAGCTTACTTGTCGCAGCCACCGGTTGGACTATTGCCGATCGCAGAGGCAACACCCAGATACACGGGCTGCGAAGTCACTCCATCCAGCGTTGCCGTAACCTTGTAGGAACCGATAAGGAAGGCCGAAGGAACCGCGGGAGGCGCGGGAGTCG
>JANXUC010000141.1 GCA_025352065.1 Acidobacteriaceae bacterium
TCAAAGAAAATGGCATCGCCATCAGCAGGGACGGTCGTGGCCGATGGCGCGACAATGTTTTCGTCGAGCGGGTCTGGAAGTCCATCAAGTATGAAGAGGTCTATCTCCACGCCTACGAGTCTGTGCATCAGGCCAGAACCTTGATCGGGAAGTACATCGAGTTCTACAACTCCATCCGTCCGCATTCCAGCCTGCAAGCGCTCACGCCCGATCCGGTACACCTCAACCGCTGGCCAGAATCCTTGGCAGCATAAACCAAGAACAAGAACTTCCACTTAAGAAAGAACAAAAACTGTCCGAACAACCGGACCACCTCACCAGGGCGTTTGAATGTCGGGACCATCCCGGCAACAGACTGAACCCCAATTGCACCCAAATCCTCTGAGGCCTCAATCTATTTCTGATGGTAATCGAGTATGTGGTGGGATTGCTCGCCGTGCTGCTCGGTCCCCGTACTTTCTGTTCCGGCGGCGATCTCAGCACTGAAGCATGATGACCAGTATCGACGATTCGGGATAGGAAGGGCTTCGATGTTTCTATGTCCCGGTTCCCAGCCGTGCGCCGAAGTGGGCGCGGCGGTGTTGATCTATACGATTCAAGATTGAGTGGAATCGGAGGAGCGTCATCAAAGTCGTTGTACAAATACTGTACGAAACAAAAGGGCGTCAACCCAAATCACTGATTTTTATGGAGATGAAAGCGGCGGGTTGGAGGCCGCCGTAACGCTTGCAAGATTCTGATAATAAACGAGATAGCTGGTGGAGGAGGCGGGAGTTGAACCTCTTCGAAGTGCCATGCCTTGGACCCATGCTTAGCAACAGCGCCCGACGGTCCATGCGTTACCTGGTCACTCATAGCCACGTTCAGTGTTCAAGGGATTTCGGTCGCGGTCGCTGCGCGGGAAGGAGCATTGGAATTCGCCGGGTGACGCGGAAACTTCAGATATGGCAGACGCACACCGTTGATTACAACCTGATCGGCGCGAATAGCGTCGGGTGCGGTGAAGCCCTGTGCGCCGCCGTTTGTAACGTAGTCATCCTGGTCTACGCCGTCGCCGCTCACTCCTAGGCCGCCTACCAAAATTCCATTCTTGTAGAGCGGTACGCTCCCAGGAAAAAAGACAACTCCATTTTGATTGGGATTCGTCGGCTGCGATCCTTGTGTACAAGGCTGTGCCAAGTCCGCAAGGAAGAGAGGGAAGAATGGCCCCGGTCCCGAGCCATCAATACCCGGAGGAAACCGGGGCTGCGCACCGAAGCCTAGGGTGCGATTAGTCACAGCAGTGCCCGAGGGAATTCCCGGCAGGTCGGGCGTGGCTGGAGGATTACTATAGAAGATCACGTTGCGGGCCTTAGCCACAGCTACATCAATGCTGAAGACAGTTGCGTCGGGCATACGGTGCAGGGCCAAGATGGTGCCGTCGAGGTCCGCGACGGCGATGGTCATGCGCGTCGGCGAACTGGCGGGTAAGCGGAGGACCGCGCGGGTGGCTTCGGCAGTCGCTACCGCTTGGCTAACGATGGTTGCAACCTCGCTCTGGGTCAGTCTGAACGTTCCAGCATTTGGTCCGACTAGGTCGTCGACCGGAGCCAGAGCTCCCGCTACAGGGCCGACGAGGTAGGTTCCAGTTGTGGATCCCGTGCCCACACCCGGGAGCGCCGTGGTTTGATTTACCAAGGGCAGAGCGATTCCGCCAATGATCACAACTCCCGGCGGAGGGAGCTGTGCAGCGGTGGGGAGGAACCCGGAGACTGACGCTCCGGAAAATGCAGCGTACTCGGCAATGTCCGTAACGGAGCTGACGACGCCCACGCCACCGACGGCGTAGCCATTCTTGAAGAGCGGGACTCCACCGGGATTCACCGCGGTGGAGTTGCTATCGGATGTATCCAGTTTGCCGGTCAGGATTCCCAATCCTAGATTCGCGCCATTGATGGAACGGGCGGGCGGAACGCTTTTGCCTGGGAGGAAAGTTGCGTTGAGAGGACAGCCGCGGTTCGTGTTCTCGATTCCGTAAAGGTCAGCATTCGGAGCATCGGCGACACCTGGCGGGAAATGGATTCCACTAATAAAGCGGACGGTACGACTCGATATTGGCGCCTGATTGTTGCTGAAAAGAGCGGCTGTGCGCGCGAGCGCGACTGCCAGTTCGTTGGCATCCACCACCGCGCCGAAGTTTCCCAGGGAAGTTGTGGGGGCGGTCGGATTTCGGAACACAGCAAGGATATTCCCCACCCGGTCGGAAACCGCGATGGCGAGAGGCGCATTCGCGGACAGCGCCGCATTCTGCACTACGAGTTGAACGTCCGCCGCTGTGAGAGGGGCTTCCACGGGAGGAGGAGTTGTGACAGCGGGCGTGTGACCACCGCCGCAAGAGGTGCCATTGCATATAATAAGAAGAGCGGCGAAAAGGAGAAGGAGCGTGTTCGCGGGTAAATATCTCGCGCTCGTGGGACCGGATTGCGGACGGTAGGTCATTGGATATCGAAACGCAGCCGACGGCTTCTGAAACCGCAGTCGGAGCACAACTGTCTGGTCCGAATGTAATACGGCGCGCCTGGAAGAGCCACCATACGGTGACTTTGGTGTAATCAAACTGGTCACCTAGGGGCTCAGTAACGTTGAACAATTCCTTGCGCTCTGGCAGAATTTCCTTCAGGGCAGCGGAGTTTTGGCGCATGCGGAAGCAAGAAAGATCTCAGCACTGGGAACGATAGATAGTGAAGAGAAGAGGACCACTCGTGACATTTATACAGCGTTACCTTGCAGTTACCTTGTGCTTGTTGATTTCGCCGGTACCCGCCGTGCTTGCTGCCCCTGCGGATACGCAGCCTGCAGGTCAGATCAACGCATTGATCCCAGCCGCTACGCTGAACGCCAAGACGGCGAAGGCCAAGGACTTGCTGCAATGGAACGATCTGCTCAAGACACAGCACACGGGCCGTCTACGTGTCGGGCTGACGGACGGTTCCATGCTGAGCCTGGGATCGGATAGCGAACTCAAGGTTGTGCAGCACGACACGGCCACGCAACAAACCGCACTGGAAATGAATTTTGGCAAGATCCGTAGCCAAGTGGTAAAGGTTACACAGCCTGGTGGCAAGTTTGAAGTGAAGACGCCGAATGCGGTTATCGGCGTTATCGGCACTGATTTCTACGTTGGCTACTCGAATGGTCAAACGACTGTGATCTGCTATACCGGAAAGGTTTGGGTTTTGCCGTCGGGAAACGCTAAGGTCGACAGGAAGCCAGCGGAAGCGAGTGCTGCCGAGGGAACGATTTTGGTTAGTGCCGGACAGATGGTCGTTATTAGCGACGCGCCTCCGGTCGCGGGCTACCAGTCCGGTCCCACGCCGCGGATGGTGCAGCAGACCAGCATCGAAGCGACCGATACGCAGCCTCCTCCTGGCGTGGCGGCTCATGCGCCAGCTCATATTTTGCGCTACGTACTTCTCGGCACTGGTATTGTTGGAGCGCTAGCGGGCGCAGCTTTCGGTGCAATTGCGGCGACCCGCAAATCAAAGCGGTGTAATCCAAAGACTGGCCAGTGCGGTTAGATTTTTGCCAACCACTCGTTAGAGGCAGGTTTGGCAAAGCCAGAATCAATCGTGACGTGAGGTTGCACGGACGCGGAGGTAGAAGTTCACCATGACACCTCCGCAAGAGCACTGGTCACGATGGCTGGGCCGGGTTTCCACCCGACAGGTTGATCTTGCCATTGCCGTTCTGGTGACTATTGCAGGTCTTCTGCTGTTCGCGTTTGCTGGCATCGGAGGCAGCCGCCGCGCGGGCTTCCGTTTTCTTCAGAACATTGAGCAGCGCTCCCTCGATCTGCGTTTTGAGCTGCGCGGCCAGCGCCCGCACGATGATCGCGTGGTCATCGTTGGAATCGACGAGAAAACGCTGCAAGCCACCGGTTCCTATCCACTTCCACGGAACCGCTATGCCGCGCTCGTCGACCGTTTCAGTGCGGGAGGTGCGCGTGTTGTGGCCTTCGACGCCACCTTCCCGACGCCCGAGAGTAATTCTGCCTGGCAGGCGCTCCAGACCTTGCAGCAAGGCTCAGGCCCGAATGTGCCGCTTCCGGTCAGAAAGAAGATTCTCGAACTGAAGAGAGCCAGTGATCAGGATGCTGCTTTTGCCGAATCGTTGAAGCGTTCTGGCACCGTCGTCTTGGGACATGTGTTTCTGAATGCGGAACGAGCAAGAGCCAACGATCCTAAGGCGGCCGAGGACTACTTCAATATTGTCTGGGCCAAAGTATTCCCGCAGGTCCTGAAAGTCAAATCGAAAGACGGGCGCGATTTCGATCTCGGCAAGGCGTGGGTGGAACATGGAGGAACGGTGGCTGCCGGGGTCGAAGCGAACATCGCGAAACTGGCGGAATCAGCGGCTTCCTATGGGTTCATCGATATCAATCCAGACCCCGATGGCACGCTGCGACACGCGCTGCTCATTGTACGGTATCAGGACCAAGACTTCTTCCCATCCCTGGCGCTGCAATCCATTCGGGAGTACGAAAGCATCCCGGATCAAGAGATCAAGGCGTTCATCTCCGAGAACGGTTTGGAGCGGATTCAATTCGGGCGCCACCTGATTGAGCGTTGCCGTGACGGCACAGCGCTCATCAACTATGTTGGTCCTTACGGCTCGTATGCGCACTACTCCATGTCGGACGTAATCAGTGGAGCAGTTCCTGCGGGCACATTCAATGGCAAAATCGTGCTGATGGGCGCCACCGCTATCGGCATCGGCGATTTGCGCAATACGCCGTTCCAAAATGGTGGCACCCCATACATGGGCGTGGAAGTTCATGCCAACATCATCGACAACCTGCTGCACAGCGGCGAGACAGGCCGCAGCTTCCTAACGCGCGGTTTCCGCGAAGAAGCGACCGACGCTGGTTTTATCCTGCTGTTTGGCACCGTGTTCGGATTCTGGTTCAGCCGCGTCAAACCCCTGTATTCGACGCTCTCCCTGGTGGTGGCGCTGGCGGCATTTTCGTGGTTTGTGTATTTCAGCTTTGCGCACTGGGGACAGTGGCTTAGTTTCGTAATTCCCGCAGGAACGCTGGTCGCAAATTATGCCGCTATCACCAGCTTCCGCATGGTCTTTGAGGAACGCGAAAAGCGGAAGATCCGCAAGACATTTTCGCAATACCTGTCTCCTGGCGTGATCGCCCTCATCGAGAAAAACCCACAAAAATACATTCGGCCCGGCGGAGAGACCAAGGAACTCACGGTAATGTTCAGCGACATCCGCGATTTCACCACGCTTTCGGAAGGGCTGACCGCGGACGAACTCGTACATTTGCTCAACGAATACCTGGGTGCCATGACCGATACGCTCTTTCGCAATCTGGGGACCTTGGACAAGTACATTGGCGACGCAATCATGGCATTCTGGGGATCGCCGTACCCGCAGGAAGATCATGCTCTGAGCGCGTGCAACTGCGCCCTTGAGATGATTCGCGTGTTAGAACAGCTCAATAAGAAATGGCAGGCGGAAGGCCGACGCCAAATTGCTATCGGAGTCGGGCTGAATACCGGGCCCGTGAACGTCGGCAACATGGGATCGAACAAACGTCTTGCTTGGACGGTGATGGGCGACAATGTGAATCTGGCGTCCCGTCTGGAAGGCCTGACGCGGCAGTACAACGTGAAGATCGTAATTGGCGAGGGAACCTGGCGGCAGGTAGAAAAAAAGTATGTGGGACGCGAACTGGACAAGATTCGCGTGAAAGGAAAGTTGCAGCCCGTCAACATTTATGAGCTGATCGATGTGGCTGCGGAGAGATCGAAATACGAAGCTCTGCTTGCGGGCTTCGACTATGCCATGCGGACTTACCGTGAGCAAAAATGGAGCGAATCTACTATCCTGTTCAGCCAACTCGCGGAGACGTTCCCGGAAGATGGTCCGACGCAGGTTTTCCTGCGACGGGCGCGCGAATTCGCAGAAACGCCTCCCCCAGCGGGCTGGGATGGGGTGTACGTCATGAAAACGAAATGATGGCCCCTTACTTTTTGAACCTGCCCGAAAGGTGTAAATGAACTGCACCCGTTAACGGATTCAAGTCCTCCCCCGCAGGTGCCTTGTATGCAGGCAATGGCTATGGTACGAAGAAGGAGTCTCTCTTTGGAAGGTGGCGATTGCGGACAGGCCGACGTGTGCGTGGATGGTATCGCGGCGGCTGGCTGGTAATTTTTGGCTTGGCGTGGTGGTTACTGTTTTTTCCAACGCGGATTGTGGCGCTGGCACCCATCTCGGTCGTAGGTCAGCAGATCGGTGAACAAGAGCGTGGCAATCCGACTATCGTTGAGCAAAGTTCGTCCCTTCGCCGGATTCCGGAACATACTCTCTCGGCTGCGGCAGTTCTTCAGGGTGTAGTTCGCGATCAGTATGGGCGCGCCGTTCCCGGAGCCTCTCTCGAACTTGCTCTTGTTGGCGGACCAGGCTACGCCACGGGTACCGATGTCGAAGGAATTTTCCGCCTGCGTGGGATTCGCCTCGGTCGATATGAACTCAAGATCATGTGCGAAGGCTTTCAAGCGTTGGGAATTTCGGATCTCGATTTGAACAGTCCCCACTCGTTTGCTATCGAACTCACAATGCAGTCGCTCAACGCGCCGACATGGCAAGGCAATTCCGGGTCTGGTCTGCCAGGGGCTGAACGGATGCCACCTCTAGAAATTGTCCCAGGAGAACCCTATCCGGGATTACGCAGTCCTTCCAGCGAAGCAGCGGAGCCTGCACCGGAGGAGATTCCACCCGCGTCCGCGAATTTTTCTCCTACGCCGGATCGCTGGGATATCGCCTTGCCCGAATGGCAGCGTTATGAGAAGCAGCGAGACGTCCCTTTCGTGACGGGGCATTGGTACGATCCTTTCAATCGCAATAAGCTCAAAGGCGACTACCCGATCTTTGGGCAACGTTGGTTTTTCAATTTTACCGGCACGAGTGAAACTGGATTCGAAGGGCGCCGTTTACCGGTGCCGAGCGGACTCGACTCGGTGAACCGGGGCGAGAGCGGCTTTTTTGGCCGCGGTGAGCAGATTTTTGCCTCCGAGAACCTGCGACTCTCCTTCGATCTGTTTCGCGGCGATACCAGTTTTCGTCCAGTGGACTTTCGCATTCGCTTCACGCCGGAAGTAAGCTTGAACTTTCTACAGGCGCGCGAGCGGGGGATCGTGAACGTTGATCCGCGTAAGGGCACGACTCGCTTCGATACGCACATCGGATTGCAGGAAGGCTTCGTCGAAGCCAAGCTGCACGATCTTGGTCCTAGCTATGACTTTGTTTCTGTCCGCGCTGGCATTCAGCAGTTCAACAGCGATTTTCGCGGCTTTCTATTCTCCGAGGAGCAGCCCGGTGTGCGTATCTTCGGCAACCTTCGCTCCAACCGTTATGCCTACAACGCGGCCTGGTTTTATTTCCTGGAAAAGAACACCAATAGCGGTCTCAACACGTTCCAAAAACGGCAACAGCAGGTCTACTTGGCGAACCTGTACATTCAAGACTTCCTCGCCAAGGGCTATACAGCGCAATTCAGTTTCCACTTCAACCGCGATTACGGCGGCATTCACTACGATGACAATGGCTTTCTGGTGCGACCAGCTCCTGTGGGAGGTGTGATCAACGGAAAGATTAACACGCACAACATCCATGCGTACTACCTGGGCTGGACCGGCAACGGACATATTGGCCGCATCAATGTGAGCAATGCTTTCTACCAAGCCTTGGGGCAGGATGACTTCAACGCCATCGCTGGCCGACGTGTGGACATCAACGCGCGCATGGGTGCGCTGGAACTCTCCGTGGACAAAGACTGGGTGCGGTATCGGGCGTCGGTCTTTTATGCCACGGGTGATTCCAGCAATCGCTCGGGGTCGTCCCGCAGGGACGGCACGGCGCATGGTTTTGATTCCATCGTGGATAACACGCACTTTGCAGGCGGCGATTTCAGCTTTTGGGACAGCGAAGGCATCCGGCTGACGGGGACAGGCGTGGGGCTGGTCAGTCCGGGCAGTCTACTGCCCAGCTTACGATCCAATAAAGAAGAAGGTCAGGCGAACTTCGTGAATCCGGGACTCATGCTGTTTAATCTCGGTGTGGATTTTATCCTCACGCCGAAGCTTCGGACGTTTGTGAACGCGAACTACTTGCGCTTTGATCGCACCGAATCGCTGGAACTGTTGTTATTCCAAAACCATATTCGACATGGAATTGGAACTGATTTCGGTGCGGGCGTGGAATACCGTCCGCCACTGAGCGAAAACATCGTGATTCGCGGCGGCGCTTCAGCGCTGGTGCCCGGCCAAGGCTTCAAAGATATCTACAACGGGCGAACGCTTCTCTCCCTCTTCGCGAATGTGAAGTTTCAATTCTGAGTATGAAGAGAACTTTTCTCAAGACGGGTTGCACAGTCAGCGAAATTGCTTTGCTGAGCTTCATCTGGGCAAGTCCAGCTCGTCCTGCACAAGTGGAGCCCGTGCCAGAGCAGATGCTTTTACTGCAATCCCAAGCGGATGCTGACCAAAAATCCACTGGATGCCTGACCTGCCATACTTCGACCGATAGCCCCACCATGCATACAACCGGGACCGTAAGGTTGGGATGTATGGACTGTCACGGAGGGAATAGCGACATCCGGATCACTGCAGGCGTAGTCAGCACCTCTGCGGAATATCAGGGCGCAAAAAGCCAGGCACATCCCCAACGGCGCAAGTCGCACGGGCCAGAATCCTCCGCCAACGCTGTGCGTGCCTACACGAACTGGCTACAAGAAGACTGGGACTATGTGCGTTTTGTAAATCCAGGCGATCTTCGTGTAGCGGAGAAGACGTGCGGTTCCTCGGGATGCCATACCGCGGAAGTGCGGAAAGTCCAGACCAGCATGATGACGCACGGCGCCATGTTGTGGGGCGCGGCTCTTTATAACAATGGGGCGTTTCCGCTGAAGTCCCCGCGTTTTGGAGAGAGTTACGGTCCCGATGGCAAACCCCAACGGCTTACGACATTCCCCGCACCCACAGCGGAGGAAATCACCAGGAAGGGAGTTCTCCCCTATCTCGATCCGCTAGAACGTTGGGAGATTTCCCAACCAGGAAACGTTCTCCGTGTGTTCGAACGTGGAGGAACGAAGCGCCCCGAACTCGGGAATCCCGACTTGCTCGAAGACCCAGGCAAGCCTGAAATAAAATTGAGTGAACGCGGGTTTGGAACAGGATTGCGAACCGATCCAGTCTTCCTGGGGCTACAGAAGACGCGGCTGCTGGACCCGCTTCTTTCGCTGCCTGGAACGAACGACCAGCCTGGCGACTATCGTGCCAGCGGCTGCAGCGCGTGCCACGTGGTCTATGCTAATGACCGGTCGCCAGAGCACTCCGGACGTTACTCGGAAGCTGGCAATCTCGGTCAGAGCGCGACGAACGACCCCACAATCCCACGCAACGAGTCGGGACACCCGATTCGCCACGAGTTCACGCGTTCCATTCCGTCGAGCCAGTGCATTGTGTGCCACATTCATCCCGGCACAAATATGGTGGCAACGTATTTTGGCTACACATGGTGGGATAACGAAATGGATGGCGAACACATGTGGCCTACCGAGCAGCACAACCCCAGCGCGAAAGAGCAGAGCCAGGTGCAGGCCAAGAATCCCGAAGCGGCCGCCGCTCGCGGTCTTTGGTCCGACGAGAAGTTTCTTGAAAAAACTGGCACGCCTGAATTTAACCGCCAATTGCAACATACGCAGTTCGGTGATTTTCATAGCCACGGCTGGATCTTCCGCGCTGCCTTTAAGCATGATCGTCAGGGAAAGTTGCTCGATCAGAACGACAATGTTGTACCCTTCAACGATCCGGAAAAATTCAACAAAGCCGTGCATCTGAAGGATATTCATCTTGAAAAAGGCATGCACTGTATCGATTGCCATTTCGAGCAGGACAGCCATGGCAACGGCAAGCTTTATGGAGAGACGCGCAACGCTATTGAGGTGGACTGCGTCGATTGCCACGGCACGATCCAGCAGAGGGCGAAGCTGGTTACCTCAGGAACTGCCGCCCCGGTTGGCGGCACAAATTTAGCACGCCTGCAAACGCCGTGGCTGGAAAAGCGCTTTTATTGGAAAGACAACCTCCTTTATCAGCGTTCCATGCTCGAAAAGGACAAAGAGTGGGAAGTGGTTCAGGTACGGGATACGATCACACCCGGCAGCCAGCACTACAGCGAGAAGTCGCGCCTGGCAAAGACTGTGCAGCAAGACGGACAAAGCTGGGGAAGCGCGCCGTTGGATGAATCCAAACTCGCGCACCAAAACAGCAAGATGACTTGTTATACCTGCCACTCCTCCTGGGCTCCGACCTGTTACGGCTGCCATCTTTCGATGACCGCGAACCAGAAGACGCCCATGTTGCACAACGAGGGCCTCACTACACGCAACTGGACTGCGTACAACTTTCAGGTGTTGCGCGACGATATTTACACGCTCGGAATCGACGGCACGGTCACTGGACATCGGGTCGCGCCAGTGCGATCCGCGTGTGCGGTGCAGGTGAGTTCGCAGAATAGTGACCGCGACTGGCTCTACTATCAGCAACAAACGATTTCGGCGGAAGGCTTCAGCGGCCAGGCCTTCAGCACGTTTGTTCCACATACGGTTCGTGCGAAAGAAACCAAGGGTTGCACCGACTGCCATGTGTCTCGCAATAACGACAATAATGCTTGGATGGCGCAACTGCTTCTTGAAGGCACGAACTTCATGAATTTTATGGGTCGCTACGTCTACGTGGCAGATGGCGTCGAAGGCTTTGAAGCGGTGGCTGTAGCCGAACATGAGGAGCCTCCCGCGGTGATTGGCAGTGATTTCCAGAAAATTGCTTATCCAGACAATTTCAAAAAACATGTGGACAATAGCGGACAATTGAAAGAAGCGCATAGGCACGCCGGAAGGGAAGTACTCGATCTGCAAGCGCGCGGCGAATACCTCTACGCGGCGATGGGAAAGGGTGGCTTCCGAATCTACGACATCGCGAATGTCGACAACAAAGACATTTCCGAGCGCATGGTTACCGCGCCGGTATCACCCTTGGGGCAGCGGTTCTACCTGCCGACAAAATATGCGACCGCCGTCGCTACGCCTACCACGCTCGGCGTTGATCCACTACGAGCGCATTTAAAGGAAAACGAAGAGCAGGCGATTCACCCGATGTACGGATTTCTCTACGTCGCCGACAAGTATGAGGGACTCATCGTTGTCGGCGACCCGAATCTCAACGCCAAAAGTCCAGGCGTTGGAACACTGCTTGATGGCAATCCCGCGAATAACTTCTTGAAACGCGCCGTTACCTTCAACCCAGAAGGCAGGCTGAACGGCGCTCGGCGCATCACGATTGCGGGCACGTACGCCTACGTTTTGTGCGACGGGGGACTGGTCGTGGTCGATCTGGCGAATCCCATCCAGCCCAAGATTACAGCGGAAATCGGAGCTCCATTTCTCCATCAGCCGCGCGGGCTTGCCGTGCAGTTCCGCTATGCGTTCGTGGTGGATCGCGAAGGGCTGAAGGTTCTAGACGTGACCCATCTCGATAGTCCCAAGGTGGTGCAGGGTGCGCAGGTCCAATTGCCGGATGCTCGCAATATTTACGTCGCACGGACCTACGCTTACATTGCTGCCGGCAAGCAGGGACTCGTCATCATTGACGTTGAGCGTCCTGAACATCCGGAATTGGGACAGGTGTTCAACGCGAATGGAGCCCTCAAGGATTCCAACGATGTGAAGCTTGGCATGGTGAGTTCGAGCCTGTTTGCGTATGTTGCCGACGGGGATGCGGGATTGCAGGTTGTGCAGTTGTTTTCCCCTGTTGACAATCCAGCCTTTAGCGGCTTTAGCCCTCGTCCTACGCCAAAACTCATCGCCACCTACCGTACTCGCGGTCCAGCACTGGCGATTTCCAAAGGAATCGATCGGGACCGCGCTGTGGATGAGAGCGGAAATCAGTTGGCGGTATTTGGCCGCCGTGGCGCCCGCCCCTTCAATCGCGAAGAGATGGAACGCCTGTACCTACGCAACGGACAGATGTTTACCCTGACCGACGAGGCGCCCAACGCACCGGAGAATGACAAGTCTTCACAACGTTGAGTCCAAACGGAGAAGAGGCGCTAAGGATTGTTGGGTCGTGTACTCCCGATGAGTTCTGGAATCGTAAAGCGCCCCTTGGTCGGTTGAGCCTCGCTCCAGTTGTGATACCGATGGCACTCGAAGCAGCGCCCCTCAGCCGCCTCTTTCGAGGGTTCATGGTGGCACTTCTGGCAAGTCTGTACACCGGGTAAAAGAACATCCGAAGTCTCGTGGCTTTCCGGTGCGCGTGTGTGGCAGGAAGTGCAGGTCATCATGCGGTGGGCGGTGTGGTCGAAGCTGGCGTGATTGAGCCAGCGTGCAGTGATATTCGACTCCGCAATTTTCGGAAGTGAACTCGCGGAAGGCTGAATCTCGTGGCACTGCTTGCAGGTTTTGGCCCAAAGCAGCCCTTCCGCATCGGCAACGCGGAACTCGATCCAGTCTTTCTGTGAAGTTGCGATTCGCAGTGGCCGGATCCGCTCAGGGATCTCACGATTCGGCGGTTCAACCTCATGCACTTGCGAGGGATGCGTCGCAATATATTCGCTGAATCGCTTCGCAAGAAAAGCATGCACGACGTCCGGCTTGTCGTGAGGAACCTGTTCGTTGCCAAACCGCTTGTCGAACTGCAAGGTGTGGCAGCCCGCGCAATGGTTGGCGAATTCCGGAGGAGCTATCAAAGCTCGGTATGAGGCTAGCCGAAGAAAAGGCTTCTGCCCAGATGGATCTTTGCCAGCCGCCTTCGTCCCAGAATAGGGCCACGCCTTATTCGTGTCTATCGTTGCAACCTTTACGCGATGGCAGTCGTCGCACTGTAATTGCACGCGCGCGTTGTTCGGACCCACCAGGCCCGCCTGCATGTGAAGGTAGTGATTCAGACGAATCCGGCCCGCGTCCGTCGCCCCAGGGGCCAGCGCGGAGAATTCTGGATGCTGCGCAAAGCTAGAAATAGAAGTCGCGAAATGTGGGTGGCCCTCCCGCGTCTGCAGATTGCTATGACACTGCGTGCATGCGGCATCCGCCGTCGCTTTTAGGCGTAACGCGCCGTTATGCTCCACATGACACGAGCCGCACGTGGGAGTGGATGTCTGGTTCGCATGGTGCGCCGGCGCATCGTGGCACGTAAGACAAGCTTGATCGCTGGCGTGTTCGAAGAGCGCTCCCGCTTTTTGCGTATGGCACAGGCTGCACTGCTGCGTGAATACGGCATGCGCTTGCGCCAAGGGGCCACTGGAATAGGTTTTCTTGCCGCCTTCCACCCTCTGCACCGCAAACCAGAGCAAAGCAACCACCGGAACTACAACGGACAGCCAAAATCGCCAACTCCGCAATGCATGCGGGCGCGTGAAGTATTGCAGGTCAATTCGTCGGGCGAGTTGTTTGGTGGTCCGCGCGCGTCGCAACATGTTGGTTGAAAAACGTGTTCTAAGAACTGTCTAAAACTTCAAAGCCACCACCGCATGCCAGGCTCCCAAAAGCAGCAGCGCGTACGACAGCGGAACGTGGACCAGAAGCCAGCCGTGAAGAACCTTGTGCAACTGGCTCTGTTGGTCAAGCTGCCGCTTCTCTTCGCAGACGTTTTCCAGATCGTCGATGTTCGGATGCAGAGTAGGAGGGAGCAGTACACGTACCTGCTGAAACATAGCGCGCGCCTGCGCCGGGTTGCCCAGCCGGCTCGCGCGGGTTCCCGCCCTGTCAAGGTAGGGTTGTATTTCATTTTCCAGAAACTGGCGCAGTTCATTGCTCGCCTGATCGCCAATTTGCAACCCGAAAAGGATCGTCAGATTTGCCGTGACTCCCGCGCCTGCGGCGGCTGCCCGCTGACGTTCGCTGGAGCGCGAGACTTCGCCTTCAAGAGCGCCACAGGTCTCGTCCACGAGTTGTCGAGCCTCGGTTGCCAGTTGGACACGAACCCGGTCAATCTGTTCGTAGATCGTCTCCATCGGAAGTTGCGCAGTGTGAATTCTAGGAATGAAATGTTGTAGCGCCGCCCCCAGCAGTCCGCTGATAAATACAAAAATAAAGAGCCACATGAGCGTGCGCGTCAGCGGGCCGCCAAAGTGAAATCCGCCGTGGAAAAGGATCAGCGGGAAGCTGAGAAATCCGAACCAGAGATGGCCGCGCATCCACCAAGAGGCCCGTCCTACACGCCACACAGGGAATTTTTTGCGCAAGCCCAGCACTCCCACAAACAGCATGAACGCAAACCCAACGCTTCCGTAGACAAGTCCTAGCGAGCTGCTGCCCTTCGGTCCTTGCGGAGCGTGCAGGCTGTACGGGACGTAGACGGACGTTGCCAGCGCCAGCCCGAGTGCGCAGCCGCCAAACCATTTGCGATGGGTCGCGTCGATGAGCACAGTTACCTCTTCGGAGGATTCGACTTCAGGGGATTTGACTGTTTCAGCACTCCCGCAAAAAATTCCGGAGGATTTACGCGATGTGCCGCATCATGCGGGCAGGCATAGACGCAACTGGGTTCCTCATGGTCGTGACACAAATCGCACGAAGTTGCTTTTACGCGCGTGCTGGCGATCTTGCGTCCTGGCATTACGGGGTCGTCGAGTTCCACTGGGAAAGGATGCAGATTGATATTGCCGTAAGGGCAATTGCTGGCGCAAAGGCCACAACCGATGCACCAGTCTTCAATGATGACCTCCAGCGAGTTCCGTCGCCGGATCGAGCCCACCGGGCAGCCGACCATGCACAAGGGATCTCGGCATTGGCGGCAGGAAGTGGCCACCAGATATTTGTCGAACCGCACGCCCTCGCGCACCAGACGGCTGACGCCGTCGTGAGCGTCCGCACAAGCGCGCACGCATTGGTCGCATCGAGTGCAACGGTCGAGGTCGAGCACGAGAAGACTCTGAGCTTCCATCAGCCCATTGGCCAGGAACTGATCGATGGGAACGTTCTGGACCTGGGTCGCGCGGAGGCGGTTCGCGTCGAGACGTTCGTGCGCAATGGTTTCCAGGCTATGACGTACTTCAGGGAAGCGGTCGAGCATCAAGCGGAAATCCTCGCCGGCGATGCGCACCACCTCTACGTGGTCGAGGGCTGTGCAGGTCGCAGTACGTGGGCTGCCCGTAAGCAACGCGATCTCGCCAAAATAGCCGCCACGAGCCAGATAGGCGAGTACCAGATCTCCCCCGGGGCGCTCCTCGGAAACCTTCACAAAGCCGATGCGCACCAGATAAAAACTATCTGCCACTTCACCTTGGCGGCAGATGACCTGTCCAGGATTGAAACGAACCAACTCCACTCGGTCGCGCAGATGACCAATAAAATCCGGCGTGAGCGTGGCAAACACTGGAACGCCGCGCAGGTGCGAGTCCAAAGCGCGCTGGCGATAGTTGCGTTCCAATTGGGCTCGGAATGTTTTGTTGCGCTGTAGGATGTCGAGCACGTTGCGCAGCATCTCTAGCATTACGCAGTCAGTTTGAGCGCGTACCGTTGCTGAGCGCGGGTAGTAGCTCATGCAGGTCATTTCGCCGAACAAGTCGCCGGGATTGAGTTGCGCGATCGGATTGTCGTAAGGGAGATCCACGGAGGCGTCGATCGGGATGAAAGGTCGGGCGGATTCTTCGCTGCGGGCATGCTCATCGCGCGGAGCCAACATGCTCTTCAGTCGACTGAAGAAGCCGTGGCTACTGCCTTCCGTCTTGACGTGAGCGATGGGACTGGAGAGAAAAACTTCCGCCGTGCCCTCGAGTATATAAAATGCGGTGGAGCCGAATTCTCCCTCGCGGCAAATGACTTCACCCGCGCGAAAGCGGCGCTTCACAACTGCTTTCTGATTCAACTCAAGAAAGGTTCCCGATACATTCTCGAAGATCGGAAGGTGGAGCAATTCTGCGGGATCGAGGACTTCGCCCCGGCCCAGTTCCGTGCCAACGACGCGCTTTGTTGTGAGTGCGCCGGTTGGGCAGGAGACCATGCATTCTCCGCACGACACACAGGAAGACTCGCCCATGGGCAGATTGTTATCGAACGATATGCCAGCCTGATAGCCCTTGCCGCGCCGCGCCAAAACCCAGTTATCGCGGATATCGTCGCAGCCCCGAATGCAGCGGTCGCACAGGATACAAGCTTCATGATCCACGGCGATGACGGCGGAAGAGTCATCTTTACCACGAGGTGCCGCGCGTTGAGGGAAACGCGATTGCTCAATCCCAGCGGCGGCGGCAAGTTGTTCCAATTCACAATCGCCCGAATGCTGCTGTCTCGCGCAAGGCGACGGATGCTCGGACATCAACAACTCGACCAGAGTATGCCTGGCCGCGAGAACCGGTTCCGTGCTGGTTTTGACGGTCATACCCGCTTCGGCTTGCCTAATGCAAGAGGCGGCATAGACGCGCTGGCCAATATCCACCACGCATACGCGACACACGCCCACCGGATTTTCGTTCTGCTGGTGGCAAAGCGTTGGAATTGGAATGCCGTTGAGGCGGGCAGCATCAAAAATCGTGGTCCCAGCGGGGACGGAAACGGGAGTGCCATCAATTGTCAGCTGAATTGACGCGGTAGCATTCGAACTCATGCTGTCCCCCGTTGCTGTAAGCAAACGCCCGCCGGACAGCGCCGGTGTACGATGTGCTCGTCCACCACGTCCCGAAAATGCTTCAGCACGGATGCAATCGGCGCAGGGGCGATCTGGCCCAGCCCGCAGATTGACGTCAACCGCATTGCGTTCGAGAGTTCATCCAGCAAGACCAAGTCGCCCTGTGACGCTAACCCCTGCGTCCAGCCCGTGAGCATTTCAACCATCTTCTGGGAACCTACGCGGCAGGGAACGCATTTTCCGCAGGACTCGTTGCGATAGAAGCGCACGGCATTCAGCGCCATATCCAACATACAGCGGCCCTCGGCGCAGACGATGATAGCGCCTGATCCAACCATGGAACCGGCTGCGGCCAGGGCGTTCCAGTCCAACGGGAGGTCCGCCATGGAAGCGGGCAGGTATCCTGACGAAGGTCCGGACGGTGCGAATGCGAGCAGTGCGCGATTTCCCAGAACACCACCGGCGTATTTCTGAATTAGCTCGGAATACTTCGTGCCCATGGGTACTTCGAAGACGCCGGGCCGATTCACGTCGCCGCTAATTCCGACAAACTTCATTCCAGTAGCGCCATTCATTCCCTGTGCCTTGAACCACTCGGTGCCGCGGGCCAGGATCACGGTGGCAAAGGCAAACGTTTCCACGTTGTTGATGACGGTAGGCTGGTTCCACAAACCGTTGATCCCGGGAAAGGGAGGTTTGTTGCGAGGTTCGGAGCGCTTGCCTTCCATCGCCTCCAGCAGAGCGCTCTCTTCGCCGCAAATGTAGCCACCGGGGCTAACGAAAATTTCAAGGTCGAACGTCAGGTCGCTGCCGAGGATTTGTGAACCCAGCAACCCCGCGCGGTAGCAACGGTCAATTTCCTCTTGTAGGACATCCCGCGGCGTTTCATACTCGTGGCGGATGTAGAGGAAACCTTGCCGCGCGCCCGTTACCAGTCCGGCGAGGATCATTCCTTCAATGACGAGATACGGCACCGCTTCCATGATGAAGCGGTCTTTGATGGTGCCAGGTTCGCTTTCGTCGGCGTTGCAGACGATGTATTTCTGGGGTGGAGCCTTGCTTGAAACAGACTTCGGTGAAAGAGACGCACTGCGGACCAGTTCCCACTTATTGCCAGTTGGGAATCCGGCGCCACCCATGCCACGCAGCCCGCTGGCTTTGAGCGCGGCTAAGACGCCTTGCCAGTCGCGAGTTTCCACAAAGTTGCGTACGACGGAGTAATTGGGAGAACCGCTGTACGGATCTGACGCAACCGGCGTCCGAACCCGATCACGGCGTTCTGGGGGCAGTTGTCCGCTGGAAAGCGCTCCGCGCACAAGCGAAGTAGCAAGGCCCACGTCTGCGTCGCCGTAAATCTGATCGTTGATTGCAAGGGCGGGGGCTTGATCGCAACGGCCCAGACAGGAGACATCGCAAATCGAAACTTCATCCGGGCTGGCGCCACGAAAAGCCTTTTCCACGCCAGCCTTGAGCTCCGAGCCGCCTCGCAGATGACAACTCATGTCCGCACAAATCCGAATTTCAGCGCGAGCTGGCGGAGTTAGATGAAAATGCGGATAAAAACTCGCAACCGCGTGGATTTGGCTGAGCGGTGCATCGATCTTTGTGGCCAGCGACTGCAGCTGTTCGCCGGACAGATAGCCGAACTGCCGCTGGATCGCTCTCAGTTCCTCGAACAATTCAACTCCGCCTTCGCAGCACGGCAAGACTCGACTTCAGGCTGCGATAGATGTTTTCAGGAATCTTACCGCGAGGGACGCGGTGAAGTAATGGCGAGATTGGGGCGCAGCCAGTGCCTCAATCCTTATTGCTTTCGCCGATTAGAAACAGTATAAGCAAGGCGAAGCTCATCGCCTGATTGTAGCCGCTGAATCGCAGGAAGAACGAGGCGAAATTATCGCAGTCAAAGCGACAAGACGAGGCCCCACAGAGCGTTTTATTCTGTGGCTGGCGATTTGCTGCGCGGCCGTGCCATCTGCCGCGCAGGATGTCCGCGTTGGCAAATACAATGGGCCGGGCGGATGCGCTTCCAGCAGTTGCCACGGCAGTATTCAACCGAAACAAATCACCCGAGTCTCACAAAATGAATACAGCATCTGGGTTGGCCAGGACAAACACGCGCGCGCATTTCAAGTTCTGTCGAATCCTGTATCCCTGCGCATCGCAAAAATCTTAAAGCTTGGGCGTCCCGATCAGGAACCGAAGTGTCTGGCTTGCCATGCGCTCTCTGTCCCCGCTGCTGAACGTGCGGAGTCCTTTGAACTGAACGATGGCGTGAGTTGCGAAAGTTGTCATGGCCCTGCTTCTGGATGGCTTGGCCCGCATACGGTGAAAGACTGGCCGCACGAGCGCTCTGTTGCTGAGTTGGGAATGATCGATTTGCGCGACGTGGCGGTCCGTAGTCATATTTGTCTTCATTGCCACCTTGGGACGGTGGAGAAATTCGTTGATCACCAGATGATCGCAGCAGGCCATCCTGATCTCACCTTCGAGCTGAATTTGTTTAGCGCGGTCATGCCGCGACACTGGAAGGATTCCAAAGAAGTAGGGTATTCCGGAACGAAGGAGTGGGCCGTGGGTCAGAGCATGCAGTTACGCGACAGTCTAGCCCGACTCGCTCGCCGCGCTCGCAGTTCTACCTGGCCGGAATATGCCGAATACGATTGCTTTGCCTGTCACCACAGCTTGACCAAGCCAGAAGAAAGCTGGCGTCTGACTTCCGACAGCTATTACGCTGGCCGCAAAGCTGGGGCGCCTGCCTGGAATGCGTCGCGTTATATCGCATTTCGATATGCAGCCAAAGAAGCTGATGCCGCAACGGCGGCTAAACTTGAATCTGAAATCTCAGCCTTGGCGAGTCTGATGGGCCAACTGAACGGCGACAAGGAACAAATTGCGGTAACAGCAGAACGAGCCGAGGAGTTGTCCGGTACGCTGGCCCACGAACTCAACAGCCGCTCCTACGATCAGGTCTTTACGTTGCGGGTCATGCGTGGCATTGCGGGAGATGCACGCGCCATTTCCGAGCAGGGGCAGCGTGCCGCGGAACAGGCCGCCATGACGCTCGACTCGCTATTTGTCGCTTACAAACAAAACGGAAGCGTGCCGAATGACACGGAACTGCGTGCTGCGATCAACCAACTCTTTCAACAGCTCGATAGTCCTTCCGCCTACAGTGCCCCGCGCTTTGCTGCGCAGATGCAGAAAGTTAGCGCGCTGCTCGCGCAAGAAACCGCTAAGCCATGAGCAGCAAGCCTTCCATGCCGCCTCCGCAAGAATCACCTACGAAAGAGCACCAGCGGCTTGCCGAGCTCTTTTCCGGGGCTGTAGCGCCGTGGCGCAAGTGGGGGCCCTACGTCAGTGAGCGGTCGTGGGGTAGCGTCCGCGAGGACTATAGTCCGGACGGGTGCGCCTGGGAATTTTTGCCCCATGACTGGGCGCGCAGCAAGGCCTATCGCTGGGGAGAGGATGGCATTGCTGGAATCTGCGATCGCTACCAGTTGCTGGTGTTCGCGATGGCGTTCTGGAATGGACGCGATCCAATCCTGAAAGAGCGCATGTTTGGCCTCTCCGGTAACGAAGGCGTTCATGGCGAAGATGTCAAAGAATACTGGTTCTATCTCGACAGCACACCCACGCACAGCTACATGCGCATGCTCTACAAGTATCCGCAGCGCGAGTATCCGTATGCCGAACTGATCGAGAAGAACCGCCGCAACCGTCCTGGCGGAGAATACGAGTTGCTCGATACGGGCATTTTTGACGACGACCGCTACTGGGATATTTCCATCGAGTATGCCAAGGTGGACGCCGAAGATATCTGTATCCGTATTGAAGCTTTTAATCGCGGGCCGGAAGAAGCCGAACTGCATCTGCTTCCGCATTTGTGGTTCCGCAATACGTGGGCGTGGAACGATGCGCCGCTGCAGGAGCCCTTGATACGCCTGCTGCCAGATGGCCTGGATGAGATTTTGTTGCTGGCGGACGACACGCGCGCCACCCCGCTGAAAAATCTGCAATTTCACTATGCGCTGGGGCAGCGCTATCTTTACGGGCCTGCGGGCGGGCAGCCCCTCTTCACCGATAATGAAACTAATACCGAACGCCTTTACGGCGCAGTCTGTCGCAAGCCGTATGTGAAAGATGCTTTTCACAGGCACATCATTCAGGGCGAAAACTGTGTCAACCCCACGCTCAGCGGAACGAAATCCTGCCTCCACTACAAAATTCGGGTGCCAGCGCATAGTTCGCATGTCCTGCGTCTGCGGCTTTCCCCGACTCCTATAAAGCGACCGCTGGATAATGTAGATGCGATTGTCGCCGAACGAAAAAAAGAAGCCGATGAATTTTATGCGGTGATTCACCCGCCGAAAGCAACGGAAGATGAGAAGAATATTCAGCGGCAGGCCTTCGCTGGCATGTTGTGGAGCAAGCAGATTTATCTTTTCGACGTGACGCGCTGGCTGGAGGGCGACAATCCCGAGCAGCCTCCGCCGGAATCGCGCAAGCACCTGCGAAATGTCCACTGGCGGCACTTGAATTCGATGCGTATTCTGTCGATGCCGGACAAATGGGAGTTCCCTTGGTTTGCCGCGTGGGACCTGGCGTTTCAGTGCATCACGTTGTCCCTGGTCGATTCCGAGTTCGCAAAGGAAAATCTCTGGCTGCTGTTGTTCGAGCAGTTCCAGCATCCGAACGGGCAAATCCCCGCCTACGAATGGGAGTTCTCCGACCTCAACCCGCCCGTCCATCCCTGGGCCTGTTGGCGGGTCTACCAGATTGAGAAAGAGCGCACGGGGAAAGGCGATATCGTTTTTCTCGAAAAATGCTTTCACAAGCTGCTCATCAACTTCGCCTGGTGGGTGAATCGTGTGGATAGCCAGGGCAACAACGTTTTCGAAGGCGGATTCCTTGGACTGGATAACATCGCCGTCATTGACCGCGGGGAAAAGCTGCCCAATGGCGCGATCCTCGAGCAATCCGACGCCACCGGCTGGATGGGATTGTTCTGCCTCTACATGATGCGCATCGCGCTGGAACTGGCGCGCTACAACCTTGTCTACGAAGGGATGGCGACCAAGTTCTTCGAGCACTTCATCTACGTGGGTGCCGCGATGAAGCGACTGGGCGGTCGCAAGTATGCCCTCTGGGATGAAAAAGATGGCTTCTTTTACGACACGCTCCGCTACCCGAATGGCGAGTTTCATAAGTTTCGATTGCGCTCGCTAGTTGGATTGATCCCGCTCTACGCTGTTGAAGTTCTGGAGCGTGAAGATATCGAGGCTTTCCCCACATTCCTCAGCGACATTGAGTGGTTCATTAAGAACCGGGCGGATCTAGTGGGGGATGCTTGCTACAAGATTGGCGACGACAAGACGCGCTATGTGCTCGCCATCGCCGATCCGAGTCAGTTCTCGCGTTTGCTGGCGCGCATGGCGGATCCCGAAGAATTCTTATCGCCTTATGGATTAAGAAGTCTCTCTAAGTTTCACAAAAATAACCCTTTCCGCTTCGGAGACAGCCAGGTCGGGTACGAGCCTGGGGAAGCCGAAGTGAACATCAAGGGCGGCAACTCAAACTGGCGTGGTCCACTCTGGTTTCCCACAACCTACTTGTTGATTCATTCGCTGTTGCGCTTCAGCGATGCTCTGGGCAAAGATTTTGCCGTTCCCACGGCGGGGCAACCGACAACTCCACGCGGCATGGCAGGAGAAATTGCCAATCGCATGATTGGCATCTTCAAGCAGAACGCGGAAGGGAAGCGACCTGTATTTGGAGCCCATGCAAAATTCCAGCAAGACCCGCATTGGCGAGACTGCCTCCTCTTCCACGAGTACTACCATGCCGACACCGGCATGGGCCTCGGGGCCAGCCACCAAACAGGCTGGAGCGGACTGGTTGCGAACCTGATCGATGAGTGGAGGCGTTAGTCCGATGGTCAAGCGCCTTTTCTTCGCCATCAGCTTACTTGTAGTTTTAATCGTTGTTGCCATGACCGGATACCGACTGCTCGGCGGACCCGGGATCTCCTTCTTGCAGGCCCTCTACATGGCTGTCATCACGCTGGCTGGCGTGGGCTATGGGGAGATTGTAGACACCAGCCACAACCCGGCGCTGCGCATATTTAACATTGGGATCGTTTTGATCGGTGTGGCGATGACGGTGTATGTTTTCTCCGTTGTCGCAGCGTTCCTGGTTGAAGTCGAGATCACGAATCCTTTCTGGAGACGCAGAATGCAGAAGCGTATTAACGAATTGCAGGATCATTTCATCGTCTGTGGCTTGGGGGATACGGCGCGTTATGCATTGGCGGAACTGAAGCAAACAGGTACAGCGCATGTCGTAGTGGAGGTGTCAGAGGACAATATTCGCAAGTCGCGCGAGTTATATCCCGAGGTTTTCGAAGATCTGCTTTATGTGATCGGAGACGCTACCGAAGAAGAGGTTCTGGAAAGGGCGGGAATTGAGAGAGCGAGAGGCCTGATTGCCGCGCTGCCACACGAGAAGGATAACTTGGTTGTCACGGTCCTGGTGCACCAGCGCTTCCCGAAAATCCGCATCGTCGTTCGTTCCGCCAGCAGAAAGTTTGCGGATCGTATGATGCGGGCCGGAGCCAATGCCACGGTTTCTCCCAGTCACATTGGGGGGCTTCGCATGGCGAGTGAAGCCATCCGTCCTCATGTGGTTGGATTCCTGGATATCATGCTGAAAGAGCAGAGCAAAACGACGCGCATAGAAGAGATTGAGGTACGGGAGAGTTCGCCGTGGGCAGGACGTGCCTTGCAAGACCTCAATTTGAAAGGCCGCTACAATTTGCTGGTGTTGGGACTCAAGAATCCTCACGCAACGGAAGCGGAGGTAATCGTGAACCCTCCCGACCAAGCCACTGTCTTCGGTCCCAGTGTCGTGATTGCCTTGGGAGACACGAAAGATGTTCAGAGTGCCCGCCAAGAAGCGAATGCGCACCACCCGTAAGCAGCTTGCAGGGATGAAAAGACGTCTCACTGAGTTGCGTTTGTGCGAAGCCCACGGGGGAATCGGTACAGGCGGTTTACCAGTTGCGAGGAAACTGACCGATACTGTCAATCTTTCACGAACTGGGTGAGCAGCTCAAAGCGAAAATCCCGGATCACCTCAAGACCAGATTTTGCAGGTACTGTCCGCAGAATCTTCAATGCCCTTATTCTCCAATCGGACAGGCGGCACTCCCATTGTCGCGTAGGCGGTAGCCTCATCACTCGCCCGCGCAGCTCTCTTCCTGGTAGCGACGATAAACCCGGATACTGACAGTCTCACGACCATTCGATCCTTCTGCGGAGACCTCGGTGCAATGTTCCGCATGGTGAATTTCGCGATATTGAAGCAGGCCCTTCCTGCGTCATGGGCTTTGGGCCCGAGGTGACCGCAGCGTATCGGCATTGTTTTACTTGTTCCGTAAGAAGAATACAGGCCAGCCCAGCCCAAGGCGAGGGGGGGGCAAGCTATCAGGATCTACCGGGAGGTCTTGGTCCCCTCACGGCGAGATGTGGTTTCGCTCAATTGGAGACACGGTACAATGTGGTCTATTAGAATTCCAGACGGAAGCGCTGGTGAAAACGGAGTAGAGGAATGCCCGAGTCTATCGAGTGGCGGGGACGAACGTCGCCACGCCGCCGGTTTGCCCTGATTCTTGCCCTCGTCGCCATCATCATTTTGGGCAGCCGGACGGTATTGTCGTATTACGTCGATGCCCTCTGGTTCGGGTCGCTCGGTTACGGGAACGTGTTCTGGAAGACACGGAGTCTTCAGGCGGCGATCTTCGCGGCATTTTTCGTCGTCACTTTTCTCGTTCTGTACGGATGGTTTCTCGCGCTCAAACGGGCGTACCAGCCCGACTTGCTCAGCGGCGGCATCATTTTCGTCGGCGGGTATCCGTTGCAGTTGCCGGTCGAGCGCATCCTGCGCCTGATTGTGCTTGTGGTTTCGCTGGTCATTGCCGTGGTAACTGGCGTCAGCATAATGGCGGAATGGCCGACGTTCGCGCTGTATTGGTATGCGCCGCGCACGACCAGCGGCGTGGTCGATCCGATCTTCGGCAGGCCGCTACACTTTTATCTATTCACCCTCCCCGTGTGGCAGTTCATTTCAGGATGGCTACTGACGCTGGCGGTGATTGCTTGTGTAGTTGCCGTCTTCTTTATTCTGATTACCGGCAGCTCCAGGGTGCTCGCTGGTCGAAGAGGCTCTTCCATCCCATTACCCTGGCGCGGATTCTCCATTGCGTTCGCGTTCCTGTTGCTGATCCTCGCGATGCGCGTGTATATCAGCCGGTTCGGGGCGCTGTTCGAGGATCATACGATCTTTGGAGGTGTTACTTACACCGATGCGCATGTCACGCTGACCGGCCTGCTCGTGCTCTGTGCAGCGCTCATTCTTGGCGCTGCCATCGCATCCATCAATGCCGTGTCAGCGCCGCGTATGCGATGGCTGGTGGCTGCGGTCGCTCCCGCTCTGATTTGTTATTTTGCACTCCAGGTCATTGGCTGGTATGTCGGCAACTTCATCGTGAAGCCGAACGAGTTGGTACGCGAACGGCCCTACATTGCCTACAACATCGATATGACGCGGCAGGCCTACGGATTGGACCGGATGTTGCAGCGCGAATTTCCCGCAGAGACGACAGTCGAGGCGACCGATCCGACGCACAATCAGGCTACGCTGCAAAACATTCGGCTTTGGGATTGGCGTGCGCTTCAGGACACACTGCGCCAGATCCAGGAAATCCGAACTTACTACGACTTTCCCGATATCGACATCGATCGTTATGAGATCGACGGCACCATGCGCCAGGTCATGCTTGCCACCCGCGAACTGAGCGTCGATAAGCTCCCGGAGAGTAGCCGCAACTGGATCAACGAGAAGCTCATTTACACCCACGGCTACGGCATCACCATGAATCCCGTGAATGGATTCACCTCGGAAGGGCTACCGACGTTGATTCTGAGTAACATGCCCGTCCAGAGCACAGTGAAGGGAATCGCGGTGACCCGGCCGGAGATCTATTTCGGTGAGCTGACCAACACCGATGTATATGTGAAGACACGGCAACAGGAGTTCAACTACCCACAGGGCCAGACAAACAACTTGACGTCCTATGAGGGCAACGGCGGCATTCAACTCGGCGGGTTCTTGCGCCGGATACTCATCGCGTTCGACCAAGGTGACCTCGCGAAATTGCCGTTTAGCGACGATATCAACCAGCAGAGTCGGTTGTTGATGCGTCGTAACGTGCGTGATCGTGTGGCAGCACTGGCGCCATTGCTCAAGTACGATTCGGACCCATACATCGTGGTCGGTGACGATGGTCGGTTGTCGTGGATCATGGACGCGTTTACGACCTCAGACAGTTATCCGTACGCGAGCCACTATCCTCTCGCCGGCAATCCCATTAACTACATGCGAAATAGCGTGAAGGTGGTCATCGACGCCTACGATGGGACCACGACGTTCTACGTGTTCGACGCGCAAGACCCGATTATCGCGGCGTACCGCGAGATGTTTCCTTCGCTGTTCAAGGATGCGTCGGCCATGCCATCGACGCTGCGCAAACACGTACGTTATCCCGAGCTATTGCTCAAGCTGCAGGCGGCGGTTTACGGTCTTTATCACATGACCGATCCAGAGGTGTTCTACAACCGCGAGGATTTGTGGACGGTCGCTTCCGAGGTCGGCATGAGTGAGTCTGGTGAGCAGAAGACGCAGGCGATGGAGCCGAACTTCGTGCTGATGAAACTGCCGGGCGAAACCGCGGTCGAGTTCGTGGAGATTCTGCCCTTTACGCCAGCCAACCGGAACAATTTGATTGGCTGGATTGCTGGGCGCAGTGACGGCGCGCAGTACGGGACATCGGTTGTCTACGACTTCCCGAAAACGAAGCTCGTCGATGGGCCGCTGCAGATCGAAGCGCGAATCGATCAGAACGCGCAACTCTCAGGACAATTGACGTTGTGGAACCAGCAAGGCTCCCATGTGCGGCGCGGAACTCTGCTGGTTATTCCGTGCGGGCGCGCGCTGTTGTATGCGGAGCCAATCTACCTGCAGGCTGAACGGAGCCCGATGCCGGAGCTGCGTTTGGTGGTGCTCGCGCTGCAAGACCGGCTCGCCTACGGGCCGACCTTCGAGTCAGCGATGAAGGCGCTCTTTGGCGGGGAGGTCTCGTCGCTAAGCGCTGCCGCTACCCCCATCGAATCGGGACCAAGCACAGCGCCATCCACAGGAACGACCAAGCCTGCGGCGGATCTAAACGAGCTCATCACGGGAGCCGCCAAAGACCTCGCCGACTACCAGCGTCGGACGGCAGAGGGCAAGCTCGGTGAAGCGGGGCAGAAGCTTGAGCAGCTAAAGCGCAAGCTCAACGAGTTGAACTCGCGTCACAAATAATTTCTTTCTGAAAGGAATTCTCTGCAGACTTGCTGCCGGATCTCTAGAAAAGCCGTACCGGGCTACCGGCCGTTCATAGTCAAACTCCTAGAAAGTGGAATCCCAATTCCGGCGTATACGTTCGCGGAGTGATTCCACTTCGGACAACGAAGACGCTTGTAATTGATGTCCGTGGAAAGAGCAGGGAGGGTAGTGGCGCGAGTAGCCGGAGAGCGTGAAATCGGCTTTTTGCTGCATCCGTCGTACGCCCTTGTACGTTTTATGTTTAATAACTACCTTATTTTCACTGAGTTATGACTGGCGGGGGCGGCGGGAGTCGAACCTTTCATCCCCATTTAGATTCTGTAACTTACTGACTTTGCAAACGGAAGAAAGTGCCAAAAGGCATCCACAGGCCTACCCCATCGTACAATTATCGTACAATTTTGCTGGCTGAAAAGCCGGCAGACCAGCTTGCGAAGAAAGCTGACCGGTACTGCCAGATCTTTCACGAACGGGTGAGCAACTCGAAGCGAAAACCCCGGATCGCTTCAAGACCGGATTTTGCAGACACTGTCTGCAGAATTGCCAACGCCCGTATTCTTCAACCAGACTCCGTCTTCGGTTTTAGCAATTCAGCCAAAGCAATTTCCGTTGCCGTCGGACTGCAAATCACTTGCCCGCTCTAGGCATTGTTACGCGAGCCTTGACCTAACCCTCATAGGGCAACATCGTGCGGGGTTTGAAACCCGCGATGCGGACGATCGTTTTTACTCCTCGATCCAGCGCGCGATGCTCTGCTCGGCCTGATCGAAGCTCTGTCACTCGTTGAGCCACACTTCTTCTGCCCAACTCCGGCCTTCCAAGATGGCTAAGGTCTGACAGCGCGACGTCGTTTCGATAGGACTCAGGCGATGCAAAGTTTCTTTTGTATTTCTTCTAGCGAAACTCCTTTGGTTTCAGGGTATAAGAATAAGACGACCATGAACTGGCCTCCCATCATTAGGGAGAAAAATACGAAAGGATAGCCGCCGGACTTTGCTGCCAGCAGGGAAAAGATTCCGGAGATCAAAGCGTTCATGATCCAGTGTGAGAAACTCCCAAGGCTCTGCCCTTTTGCGCGTACTCGATTAGGGAAAACCTCGCTAAGATAGACCCAGATAACAGCACCTTGGGAAAATGCAAAGACTGCGATGTAGCCAATAAGCAGCCAGACCTGCAAATTCTGGTAGTGCCCGGTCAAGAAGATCGTCGCAATTCCTGCAAGACAGAGTGCCGTGCCGATTGAACCTAAGAGAAGTAGCTTCTTTCGTCCGATGTGATCGATTACGGACATGGCTCGAACGGTGAAGAGCAGGTTGGTCCCACCAATCGCCACAGCCTTCAAATTCGACGAGACTTTATCGAAGCCAGCGTAGGCGAAGATATCGTTGCGGTAGTAGAGAATGGCATTGATGCCGGAGAGCTGGTTGAACATTGCGATAGAAATTGCCAAAAATATGGGTAGGCGATACTTCCACGAAAAGAGAGGATCGTTTACGACATGGTCGACATCGATCAAAAAACAGTGATGTCCTGCAGTTCCTCATAGTTTTCTTCGCCAGTCATGCGAAGTACGTCTCGTGCCTCAGCCACCCTTTGTTTCTTCACGAGCCAACGGGGACTACGCGGGATTCCGTACTGCATGAGAAGGAAAAACACGGCTGGGATAGCGGGTATTCCCAGCTTCCATCGCCATTCGGCAGTGCCAAAGTGCATGGTTCCCACTATGTAGTTCGAAAGGTAGGCGAGCAAAAGTCCAAACACAATATTGAACTGGAACAGCCCCACGAGGCGAACGCGCCATTTAGCAGGCGCTACTTCAGCGATATACATCGGGCCGAGTACGGAAGAGCCACGGCGGCCAATCTTGTCGCCGGGGATTCCGGCAAACATTGAGCCCAGGATTGTTCCCAGCAGCGCTGCCGAAACCGTCATACCCAATGCGGTAGCCGAAAGGTGAAAAGTATCCGTCAGCGATGGGTGGTGCTGGCAATGACGGCGGTGTCGAATCCGAAGAGAAGTCCCCCCAGGGCTGTCACCAATGTGCTTTTCAAGAGATACGGATTGAGTTTCATGCTGCCTTTCGGAGGAAGTGACGCGATGCTGTTGGCTACAGTCTCAACCGAGAATTGAAGGCGCTACCGCACTCGAGGAATTTCGGTAGCGCCGGCCCGTTTCGATCAAAGTGCGGGAGCAACGGCGACGCCCACGTTTTTGTCTGCACCGCCGTAATAAAACAGCCAGCGCTTTTCTTCGCGCACAAGTCCTTCGACGAAGACAACATTAGGAACCTGCCCAACCTTCTCCCAGTCGGGACCGGGCGAGAACATGGGACCATCGGCGCGTGCGAGAACTTTGGTCGGATCTTTCTTGTCGAACAGAACCCAGCCGGTTGAGTACACCAGTTTGTCGTCGGCGCCGTTGTAGACCAGAAAAATGCCGTCGTCGGTTATGACTGGAGGCGGACCGGGCTCGGCGACTTGAGAATCGAACGATCCGGCGCGGCTCGATAACACCGGGTGATCTAAAGCATCTGTCCAATGCAGTAAATCTTCTGAATAGGCGACACCCATTTGAGAATCTTTTCCACGCGCATCGCCCAGAAAGTACATCCAATACTTGCCGTTGATTTTTTCCGGAACGATAGCGCCTGACTTTGTCCACTTCACATTCCACTTGCCTTTGTAGGCAGGGAGGATGATGCCTCGCCGCTCCCAATGAATCAGGTCGGTAGATGTAGCCATGCAAAGTTGCGCATCCTTCTTGTCCGGCGCTACGCCGTCCACATTGTTGTAGCCCGTATAAGTCAGGTAGTAAGTGTCGCCGAACTTGACCAGCCGTGGATCCTCAACTCCACCACCTTTTTCGTAGGGCGTTTCAGAAACCAGTACCGGTTCCGCGCGGCGCGTGAAGTGAACTCCGTCGTCGCTGGTGGCGTATCCCAGCGAGGAAGTACCTTTGTGGTCTTGCGCGCGATAGAGCATGACAAATTTTCCGTTTTCTTTTACGACTGCGGGGTTGAAAGTTCCGGCGGCTTCGAAGGCTTCACCTTGAGGAGAGATAATGGGAGTCGGCGCAAGGCGGGTCCAGGCTCCGAAGGGAGGAGCGAATGGCTGTGTGGAAACAGCTGCCAGGCTGGCGAGCGCGAGGGTTAGTAAAGTAGCCTTCCAGAACAAAGCAGTTGTCAATTCAAGTTTCTTTCGCATGGTGTGCGTTCCTCTTCTAAGAGCGAGTCTTGATGATTTCGAAAGTCCTACTTCAATATTCTGCGCGTAGTCTCACGGTTCTATGTGCCGGGATCTGCAACGTATCGCTCAACGCTTTGCCGTCTTGAGTTAACCGGACCTTGCGCCCCTGTGCTGGAGGAATCGATATGGTTGTCGACTGACTCTCCGCAGTTGGGTTGTACAAGATAAAATTGAGTTGATTGGCAGGGAACTGCTTGGCGTCGAACGTGTCGAGCAGGTCGAGATTTACTAGCATGAGTTCGCGATTACGTACTTTGCCCAGAGCCTCAAACATGAGATACATCCAGATGGATTCCCCGGCGCCGTAGATTTCCTTGCCCACGGTTCCTGTTTGACCGTTGAGTTCGAGCGTGCCCAGGTTTTCGAACGGAATGAACGCCATGGGCTCCCCTTGGTGGTTCGCCGAACAGTCCTGGAAGAAATAGAAATTGTTGCGCCGTTGTTGATCCATGAAGCGCAGCAGACCTTCGAAAACGATGCCACGTTTCAGAATGCCCGTCCACGGCAGGATTGCTTCTACATTTTCTTTAAAAGCCGGATACAGAATGGAGGCGGCCGCTTGAACCATCCCGCGCGTGTCGGACTTCTGGCTGGGATCGGAATACCAATAGAACATTCGCAGTTGTTCATAGAGAAGGTAGCGGGCCTCGTCCATCATCCCGAGTTCGGCGGCTGCCAGCGCTCCGTAAGCGAGTTCCTGCGGCTCATGGAAAAGGCGATCCGATGCCACCGTATAGAGAACCTGGATGGCGCGGCGGGCTTCCTGGCGATAGTGCTCGTCTTTCGTCAAACGGTGCGCGAGAATTGCAGCCCATGCATAGAGGCCCCCCACGGCATAGTTTGTACCTGCTCCTTCGGCGCGGAGAGTGGCAACCTGGTAGTAGATGGGGAAGAGGTAGTTGTACTGGTGCGCCATTCTTTCGGCGTTCTTAAATGCGTCGAGAAATTTGTCGGTGATATCGGTCGATCCGGCGATCAAGCCGATGGTTGGATACTTGATGAGCGCATTTTCGAAGGGATACCAGGAATCAGCGCGTTCGTCGGGCGAGCGCACGAAGTCGTTGCTGACGCTGTGGACGTCGGCGTGATAAAAGCCGGGCAGGTCAGCGAGAAGCTCTTGGCACTCGGCCTCGTAACCCGGTGACGGATGCAGCCGGTTGAACAGTAGCGATGGCCAGAGCACATCTGCCGTCGTCATGAGCTCAAAGTTGTCGGCGGGTTGCTTCCAGATTGCAGAGCTATCCTTGACGTAGGCACGCAGTCCGGCGTGTCCGTTGATTTCGACGCGAGTCGGACCTCTCTCCTGCAAATCATGAACGGTGGCGGTGGCGAAGTCTTTCCAGTTTGTGGCACAGCTTGGCCAGTCGAGTTTTTCTTCGAAGAGTGGGAGCAGTGCTGGCATCCAGCGCGCAACTGCCTCCTGCTCGGTCAGCAGGCGGGTAAGCGGCCGCTGGAGGAGATAGTAGGTGAAGCGTATTTCTCCGGCGGGGAGTGTGTCGCCGGTCGATTGATCTGCGATCAACCCTATTCCCAACCGTTGCGTTCCGTCGCGTCCAATTTGTGAAATGGTGGAGCAACGATAGACGAGAAATCGAGGGAGATTTTCGATCGACATCCAACCCATATCGCTCATGTCGAAATACATCATGGTTTCGATGCTGGCGTTTTGGTCGAGAAGATACACGGCGGGCAAATCGTTGCCGTAGGTATTCAGCGAGTTCTTGGTGGGCTGGGCGAGCAGGACGCGCCGCCAGCTTCCGGACTGGCCCTCCATGAGTGTGGATGTGGAGTTCAACCAGATGATGATCTGCGGCTCGACGCGGCCGTTCTGCTGCAAGCGGATTGGCGCCGGGAGATGGAGTGTCGTACGAAAGCGGAACCACGGCTCAGAGGGACTGTGGTCGAGAGCTGTGATTTCCGATGTCCACCCATATTCCAGTGGCTTCCCGTCCAAGCCGGATGCCGTAGCACTTCCTTCAGAGACCACGCCCGAACCCTTTCGTTGCGTCTGCGACGTAACCAGATGGAAGGAAGTGCCCGTTACGAGTGGAAGGTCAGGGAGCGTGGAAGGCTTCCATGCGTCGCCGACGCGCAAGAAGTTTTGAAACCTGAATGGCGTTCCGACGGGAGAAAGGCGGAGTTGTTGCTCTCCATTTTCGAGAATCGTTGAAGAACCGGTATCCACGCCAGCTAAGGTCGGCAACAAGATGCCGTTGCGCAGCTTGGCGTAGGCAGGGGATGCGAACGCGGCTGAAGCTAAGAAGGTCTGGACGAAGCGACGCCGGTTGAAAGGAGTCATGTGGCTTTGAGCTTAAAATTTCGAGCGGGTAATATCCTGCCCGGCAAAGTCTTTGCCAGGCAGATCGTTAGGGACGTTAGTACTCGATCTTTAAACCAAACTGAATGGTTCTCGGTCCGCTGGAGCCGGTGATGGCTCCGAAACCGCATGCTATCACTCCGCAGTCTTGCTTCCCGGTATTCGGATCGATGTGACCTGCGGGAAGAAAGGGATGGCTGATGTCGGCAGAGAAGCCGTCCGGAGCTGAGTAAATGTGACGGTTGAAGAGATTGAAAAAGGAAGCTTGGAAATTCAGTGTCGCACGCTCTCCAATTAGGTGCGTCTTCTTCCCAAGAGTGAAGTCTTCATTTCTTCCGCCAAACGCGCGAGCAGAAGTTAGAGACCGAGGCTCATTGCCGAATGCGAGAGGCCCAGCGGCCGTGAACGCAGCTGAGTTCCAGAAGGGAGTAGTTGCGGGGTTAAGATTGGAGCTGTTTACCTGCTTTACTCCCGGGACGACATTGACGCGAGCTATTCCCGTAAAGTGACATCCCGCGAACAGCACATCACCTGCCGTACCGCCGCAGGGGCCGTACACCGTTGTGGGAGTTCCTGAGCTGTACTTTCCTACGCCGGACACCGACCAGCCGCCTAAGACATGGTCGGTTATCCCGCCATGGTTCAGGAACTGCTTACCGCGTCCGACAGGGAGCTCGTAGAAGAAACTCGCCACCAGAGACTGTGGTGTATCCAGTTGGCTGACTGCCTTTTCTGCGTGTCGATTGTAGGAATTCTGCCCGATGAAGCTGTTGGTTCCGATGAAACCGGAAACACCGGGTCCAGCGGAGTCGGCGTCGGTAATATTTTTTGAGATGGTATACGAAACGAGGAAGCTGAGCCCGTGGGAGAAGCGTTTGTTCAAACCGAGTTGCATTGCGTGGTAGGTGGAGCTACCTGAGCGATCCGGGCTGAACGAATTGTCCTCTTGGTTGAAATCGCCGTACTGCGGAAAGGGTCGGAGTATCTGGTTGATGTTGCCGGTGAAAGTAGGGTAGGGCAGAGTGATCCCCGCGGAGATTGCATTTGGGCAAGTGTTGTTAGCGAGGCACGACGCGTCCATTGTCAAATCGCTGCCGAGCGCAAGGGCGGAAGGATTTACTTGATTCGGAATGATGTTCAAAGCTGGTAGATGACTGCCTTTCGATCCGACATAGGCAACGTTCAGAACAAGGTTCGCGACCAATTGCCGCTGTATGTTCAGGTTCCAGCTTTGAATATCGGCAGGGCGGCCACTGTTTTTCGGAACTAGAATGACTCCGTTGTTGCCATTCTGCCCTTCTGGTGTAAAGGGGCCGAGATCAGGGAAGAGATGAACTACTCCGTTATCGATTTGCGTGGGGCCGCCGTTGCTAATGTTGACCGTCTGCTTGTTGAAGAATCCCAAGCTGTCCTGGTCCGCAAACGAGCCTTCCTTTAAGGGTTGATAGAAAATTCCATAACCGCCGCGAAGAACGGTTTTTTCGTTGATGCTGTATGCAAAGCCGATTCGTGGGCCGAAGGCCTTCTTGTAAACATCCTGTGGACGTGTTCTGCCGTTACGTCCGGTGCCTTTTCCAAAATACGTGTAGGCTCCCAGGATGTTGCCTGCCCCGGGATTGGCCAGCGTTGGATCGACTGCCGAGAAGCGGTTTTTGGCTTCGCCGGCGGGAAGGTCAAGATCGAAACGCACGCCGTAATTCAGCGTTAACTTCGATGTGAGTTTATAAGTGTCCTGGCCATAGAAGGAGTAGTCCTTGTAACGAATGCCGCTGAACCCGCCGTAGTTGAGTGTCGTAGAGTCCACCAGGCCGAAGAGCGAGCTAGCTACCGCATCGCCGCCAATGCCGTTCGCTGGGTTGCTAGTCTGTCTAGCATTGAAATCGAATTCGCCGGAGGCTTGTGTCAGACGACGTACGTTAAATTGCAGAAAACGTGCCCCCCCGCCGAACTTGAAGTTGTGTTTGCCTTTGATCCAGCTCACGGAATCATTTAATTGGTAGACGTTGTCTGCAAATTCCGAATCGCCACAATTGTTGAGCGCGCCCTCGTAAGGGGTACCCGTGAACTTTATGCAAGGGAATGTCGTGTCTCGGACCCCCGTGAGACCGATCTTAGCTGGATATCCCAAGCCCCGACTATTGGCGCTTTCGAAGCGGAATCGACGGCTGAATCCAAACAGGAATTGGTTCACAACAGATGGACTGAAGGTGTAGTTGTCGCTGAAACGGGCATAACGGGTGTTCTGCGGCAGGTTCGATCCGAAAATCGGCCCCAGGATTGAAGTGCTGCCGGTCTTCGTATTGTCAAAGTCGAATCCGCCCGAGATGCGATGCTTTTCAGTGATGTCGTGGTCGATCTTCACGTCAATGAGGTTGGCCGTCGTGCTCGAGATCGTGCGGTCGGCGACGTTGTCCTGCAGGGTTCCGTTCGTCTTCGGAAGCAGCGCAAACACTTTCGTCATGACAGTGCTGGGCGTGAAACTGGGATCGTTCGTCAACAGGTCGCCCGGAATGGCGAGGTGAGTAGTCGGGTCAAATAGCTGGTGGGTTAAGTTGCCATTGCTATCCAGGTCATTGCAAATACCAGCGGTGAAGCCGGTAGCGCAAAGCGCGGAGAAGTCGCCACTCCGAAAGTTCTCATTGGGCAAACTCTGCTTACCCGGTCCGCCGGTTCTGAACCGGAATCCTTCGTAGGCGACAAAAAAGAAGGTCTTATCTTTCCCGTGGTAGACATGGGGAATGTAGATCGGCCCGCCTGCCGTGAACCCGAAATCGTTTTGCGTGTTGATACCCTTCTTATCCCCACGCCTGTTGTTGACCCAACTGTTGGCGTCCAAAACGCGATTGCGAAGATAGTCGTAGACAGAGCCATGAAACTGGTTGGTGCCCGATTTTAGGCTAAGGCTTATGATGCCGTCGCCGGATTCACCAAACTCAGGCGAAAAGTTACTCTGCAGCACTTTGAATTCTTGGACCGCATCCGTAGAAACTCCCTTATTCCATTGCGTATTTGGAGAAACCAAAGAAATGGACACGCCATCGACGAGAATATCGGTGCCGCCTTCCTGACCGCCGTTCACTTTGAAATCGTCACTCGAGTTGCTTCCGGGGTTGTTGTCTACTCCGCCAACGAACCCTGGGATAAGTGTAATGAACTGAACAGGATTGCGAATTGTGCCGGAAACTTGCAGTGGAAGGTTGGTCACCAAGGTCGTCTCGACCGTGGCACCGATGTCGGAAGTGGCCGTCTCCAATTGGGAGGCGTCTGCGTTGACGACGATGTTCTCCGTCACAGCTCCCAATTGCAATTGGATATCCAGCGACACCGTAGTACCGGTTGTCACCGTGACACCTTCGCGTGAGTATTTCTTCAGGTTGGCGGCCTCAACGGTCACCGAGTAGCGCCCTGGGGGAAGGTTGGGCAAGGAATAAATACCTGCACCAGTCGTTGCAGTGGCGATGGAAAGGCCAGTATCCAGATTTCGGCCAGTTACTGTGGCTCCCGTAAGGGTCGCGCCGCTAGGGTCGGTCACAGTTCCCTGAATATTACCGCTGTTGCTCTGCCCGTATAGCGAAGCGGAAAATAGGATACAAACGAGAAAACCGAGCAAGCTTTTCATTGAATTCCTCTCACCAGCGCAATTCTTCTTTTAGACAACAGACCGCTATGATTTATCAATAGTGGAACGCAAGCGTTGGTAAGGGTTCGAGCGAGGTCAGCTGCTCAAGACTCGAACCACCGGAGTCTACGAGAGACCGCCAGGCGTGTCTGGTCAAAAGTGCTCACTCTGGCGGTGAACCACCCCAAAATACAACACTGCAGTCAGTGCTCCCGATTTGCCGAGCGAAATCTCTGACTTTTTTAAGGAATTTACTAATGGCTGAAGAATTCAGGTCGCGGCGTAAGCAACCACTAATGTCTCTACCTGCCGCAAGCTGATGGGAGCCAAGAAACCCAGACTCGATGGATAACCTTTTACCCACCGAGAACAATCGGAGCCTACGCCTGAGGAATGCCTATGTCAAGGATTCCTTGGGAAATCTTCTAGAAGGCTCGCCTCAAAACAAGTTTTGGGCTCGATTGATTGCTATACTTCTTTTGAATAGCACTGGGCCCTAGAGGACTCCTCAAGTGAGTTGCCGAGATTTAGCGGGCCCGCGAGCGATCAGCAGCTTCCTGCCACTCTTCCACACGTATCATCGGCGATCTGTTCCTGCCCTCCTGCGGCAGTCCGTCCATGTCGCGTGCATGGGTCTACTTGTTTTCCTGGTGGTGAAAGCTGCGAACGCACAGAATCCGGCAGCCTTGCTCGAACAGGCTCGCATAGACGAAAAGGCTGGAGACTATGTTGCGGCGGAGAAGATCTACGAGCAAGCTTTGGCCGTCGAACCGGGAAACCTCGAAACTCATAAGCGTCTCGGTGTCTTACAACAAACGGAACTGAAATTTGCCGAGTCCATCTCTCATTTCAAACGAGCGCTTGCTGGCGATCCAAAATATCCAGAAGTGAATTTCTTTCTCGGTGCCTCCTACCTGGGCGAAAATGATTTTGCCCAGGCGGTCAGCAGCTTTAAACAGGAACTTTCAACTCCGAAGCCACATCCGCGATGCCGCTACTATCTTGCTCTGGCCCTGCAATCTCTGGGGAGGGTGGATGAGGCCATTTCTCAATTTCAGCTTGCGGTTACCGACAATCCAAAAAACGCCGACGCCCTCTACCAGCTTGCGCGCATTTATAAGAACGCCTCGGTACAAGCTATCGATCGGCTGAAGGCTCTTGATCAGGATTCTTTTCAACTGCACGCACTCATGGGAGAAGTTCATGCAGACGAAGAGCGCTACGCGGAAGCCGTGAAAGAGTACCAGGCGGCACTCGCGAAGCGCCCCGACGCCCCAGGAATTCATTTTGCGATTGGAGTTGCTTACTGGGTCCAGCACGAGCTGGGCGAAGCGAAAAAGGAGTTTCTCGAAGCATTGAAGGAAAATCCAAATGATGCCTTCATCAATTTGTATCTGGGTGACATCGGCGTTCATGAAGCCCGCTTTGCCCAGGCCCTCACTTATTTGCAGTTAGCAAGCAAAGGGCAACCGAATATGGCGCAACTACATACGCTGATGGGGAAGTGCTACCGCGGCATGGCTCAGCCCCAAGAAGCAAAGGTAGAATTCCTTGCCGCTATCGATGCTGACCCTACAGCAGCCCAGCCGCACTACCTGCTGGCGCAGGTTTATCGCGACCTCCACAACCAGGGCGCGAGCGAAGCAGAACTTGCCCAGTTTGAAAATCTTTCGAAGCAGGAAAAAGAGAGCGCCCCTGAGAAGGGACCTAAGAACTAGCTCAGTCCGGTTCGCACACATGAGTAGCGTGACCAATTATCCCGAGAGATGCACTGCCATCCGTTGCTGCGCTTTCGTGGTGGCTGTCTTGCTGGTGGCTAGTCCCTCGCTTGCAGAGCAATCAAATTCTGGACAAGTAGGAGGAACTTCCGGGGTAGCCGAGCACTTTGCTGCCGCCCAGGAATCCCAAAAGAATAAGGACTACGGGATGGCGGAACGCGAATACAGAGCCGTTCTCGCCATCAAGCCCGGCTTCGCCGAAGTCCATATGAATCTCGGATTGGTGTTTCAGCTGCAAGGTCGCATTTCGGAAGCGATGGCGGAGTTTCAGCTTGCCCTTAAACTAAAGCCGACTCTGACAGGCGCCAATTTCTTCCTTGGAGTGGATCATTGCAATTTGGGCGAAGGTAGCCAGGCTATCCCATTCCTGCAAGCTGCGGTTCGTCAGGAGCCTAACCGACCTGACATCCGTCCCTGGCTGGCCACGGCCCAGGAAATGGTGGGCGACATTCATGCTGAGGTTGCGACTTTAAAGCACGCCCTGAGCTTGCAACCTGAGGATGTAGATCTTCTTTATTTGTTGGGCCACGCGTACGAACGGCTAGGAAAAGAAGAAGTGACGAATCTGCAGAAAGCGGCTCCCGGATCTGCCCGTGCGGAAGAGTTGCTGGCGGAGAGTTATGCCGCTGGCAGTGAGTGGCCCACTTCCGTGCTGCACTATCAAAATGCTCTATCTGCTTCGCCCGACATGCCGGGGCTGCACGTTGAGTTAGGCGAGGTGCTTCTGCGAGCAGGCAAGCTTCAACGGGCTGCTTGGGAATTCGATGAAGAATTGCGTCTTCATCCCAGTAGCTTACGTGCTACCGTGCGTCGGGGCGAGATAGAACTCATACTGGGAAATGTCGAGAGTTCACTGCAGGAGTGGCAACGTGCGGTTGAACTAGATGAGCCGCAAACGGAAAGGATTCTCGGTATTCGAGAAAGTGGACTCGGAGATGCAGCTTTCGATCAGCTTCCCGATGCTTTAAGGGAAAAAGTCACCCGATTTGCTCCGGAACTGAAAATACGAGATACTCCCGCTGCGCATCTTGCTCTCTCATTTATTGCTGCGCAAAATGGAGATGTTTCTGCGGCCCGGAAGGAGGCCGCACAAGCAATACCATTTCCGGGAAAGGCTCCTTCGGTAAGCCCGTGTTCTGCAGCGCATGTTCGCGAGGCGCTGAATCATGGGGATTTATCGAGGGTCTCGCACTGCTCGCTACAGGAACTAGGGCCACGGTCGCCTGCGGAGTTTCGCGTCAGGGTGGCGAGCGCGTTGTTTGAGTCGGGCGACTACGAAGACTCCCTCAAAGCGCTCTCAGGTTTAACGCCTGCCGACCGTCACTCACCAGAAGCGTCTTATTGGACGGCGCGTTGCTACGAAAGATTAGCCACGGAGGCGTATGTGAGTATCTCTGTGGCCGACCCAAATTCTTATCGCCTTCATCAACTGATGGGTGATTTGGAAGCTGCAAAAGGGAATGATGGAAAAGCGATTGAAGAATATCGTATGGCGATCACACTGAAGCCATCTTTGCCGAACCTGCACTATAGTCTGGGACACCTCTTCTGGAAGGATACGAAGGTTCCAGAAGCTCGCGCAGAATTTGAGGCCGAACTCAAATTGAATCCGCGTCACTCTGGCGCACTCAATGAACTCGGCGATACTTATCTTCTGGAACACCAGCCCGACAAAGCCTTACCCTATCTGGCTCAGGCGCTCAAGGGCGAGCCGACCAATCCTGATATCCACCGTGACTTAGGCACGGCCTACTCCGAACTGCAGGATTATCGGAAGGCGGAAACGCAATTCGAGATCGCAGTCTCGGATGATCACGAAGGTTCAGTTCACTACAAGCTCGCCAGAGTGTACCAAGCGTTGGGAGAGAAAGAGAAAGCGGCTCGCGAGTTTGAGATTTCAACGACGCTCAATCGTGAATCACACAGCAAGCTGGAGCGACAAACTGAGCGACTGGCTGAGGTTGAGAAGTCAACTGAGGAAGTTCATGCGAATGACAATGCGGTTGGAGTGTCCACGAATGTGAGTAACGGTCCTTCCTCGCCAGCTGAACTATCGACTCGATTTGATTCTGCTCTGGCATCTCTTTCGGCGGGGAAATACGAAAGCGCCGTGGGCCAAGCTCGCTCGTACATCGGACTCTTGGGTACAACAGGTTCGAAATCCGATATCGCTCAAGGTTGGTCCTTAATTGGGATTGCGCAAGCCCACCTCAGCGACCCCGATATTGCTGTGGATGCTTTTCGCCAAGCGGCTACGCTAGCACCGAAACAGGAGGAGTATTGGCTCAATCTGACTCGCGAGTTGATGGAACTAAGTCGCTATAGCGAGGCGGTCTCGGCGGTGCAAGTGGGAATCGCGTCCAACCCGAATTCCTACGTATTGCAGCTTCGCCTGGGAGCGGCGAACATGGCCGCTGGCCGTTATCCGGAGGCTGAGGCTGCTTTTCGAACTCTGGTGGTTGCTGGTGATCCGCTCCCGACGAGTTCCGTTGGATTAGCGCAGGTTCTGCTCCGGACTGGCAAAGCCGAAGAAGCTGTTTCCGAACTCACCACCGCACAACAAAAGCTGGGTACAAACTTTCTTGTGAGTTACTTTCTGGGCTTGTCCCTTGATCGCGCTGGCAGACGACTGGAAGCGGTTTCTGCTTTTCAACAAGCTCTTCAGGTCAGCCCTGACAGCTCGGAGGCACATCTCGGTTTGGGAAAGACGATGCTGTCGTTGGGCCAGGGGAAGGACGCGATTGTTGAACTCAATGCGGCTCTCCGCTTAAACCCGCACGAATTACAAGCGCGGCGATTGCTGAGTCAAGCCTATCGTCGCGCTGGCGATACGGAGCGCGCGGCCAGCTACGCCGATGAGTCCTCCGAAGCTTCTCCATCAGCGGAGGTCAACTCCCTAGGTGATTTTATTGTGCCCCAGTGGCCGGTCACTCCTGAAAGCAAGAAAGACTAGCTTGGCCTCCCTACTCAGACAAGTCGATCATAGGCGCTGTGCGATTCAGCTTGTCGCACTGCTGATACTGGCGGTTCCATTGATTCATTCTCAGCAGCCTAGCGGGACTTCCGACAAGAAAGCACCATTGCGTCTCGCCAATTTTGTGGATATCGCCGAAAAAGCCGGACTTACCATGACCAACGTGTTTGGCGGAGTTGATACGAAGAAATTCATCATTGAGACCACAGGAACCGGCGTCGCCATCTTCGACTATGACAACGATGGATGGCCAGATATATTTATCGTAAATGGCACAACAATCGAGGGCTTCACGCCGGATAAGGCACCGACTAACCACCTCTATCACAACAATCATAATGGTACCTTTACCGACGTTACCGATAAGTCTGGGCTAAACGCCACGGGGTGGGGACAAGGCGTGTGTGTGGGGGACTACGACAACGATGGATGGGAAGATCTCTACGTCACCTATTACGGCAAGAACCGGCTCTACCACAATGATCATGGTGTTTTCACGGAAGTGGCAGAAAAGACTGGCGTAGCGGGAAGAGGAAAAGCGTGGGGCACCGGTTGTGCATTTGTTGACTACAACCGCGATGGGCATCTCGATCTGATGGTCGCGAACTACGTGGACTTCAATTTATCAACGGCGCCATCTCCCGGGCAGGGGTCATCCTGCGCATGGAAAGGGATTCCCGTAATGTGCGGGCCTCGCGGACTTCCGGGTTCGAAAAATATTCTGTATGAGAATCGTGGCGATGGCACATTCAAAGACGTAACGGCAGAAGCCCACATTGACAAAACCAGCGGTCACTTTGCTTTCAGCGTTTCTACTTTGGATTTCGATGACGATGGCTGGCCAGATATTTACATAGCTTGCGACAGCGCACCCAGCATTCTCTATCACAATAACCGCGATGGAACGTTTACAGATGTCGCGGTCACGTCCGGCGTAGCCTTCAACGAGGATGGTCGAGAGCAAGCGGGGATGGGCACAAGTGTCGCGGATTACAACGGCGACGGCCGTTTGGATATATTCAAAACCAATTTTTCCGACGACACTCCTACTCTATACCGCAATGACGGCGACGGAATATTCACCGATGTTACCTACGCCAGCGGTTTAGGTCTACACACACAGTATCTCGGTTGGGGGACTATGTTTCTTGACTTTGATAATGACGGCTGGCCAGATCTTATTCTGGCAAACGGCCACGTCTATCCAGAAGTGGACAAGTATCACCTTGGTAGTGGTTACAAGGAACCTCGGGTTCTCTATCACAACAACGGCGACGGAACCTTTACTGACGTATCTGCCAGTGCTGGCCCAGGCATAAGCGCAACCTCTTCCGCGCGCGGTTTGGCTGTCGGGGATCTTAGCAATGACGGCCAGCTTTCGGTCGTGATTAACAACGTCTATGACAAGCCCAGCTTGCTCGTAAATACTATGCATTCCGGAAACCATTGGATTGCATTTAGGACTGTTGGCACTAAATCCAATCGAGACGGGATCGGTGCAAAGATCTCCGTGAAGGTTGGTAAAAGAACTCTTGTCGATGAAGTGCGCAGCGGGTCCAGCTACATTTCGCAAAATGATTTGCGAGTTCATTTTGGACTGGGTTCAGCTGCGAAAATTGATTCGGTCCAAGTACGTTGGCCCAGCGGGCTAACCGAGGGATTTGCTGACCTGGCGGTAGATCAGATCCATACTTTGAAAGAAAGTTCCGGTTTAGCGCTCGGCACAGCAAAGAAGAGCAAGTAGGAGCGCAATTCGTGTCTCCTGAGGCTGTGCTTAGCGCGTCGGTTCGTCTACTTGCAGGATTTGGTCTGCTTTCACGTCCTTCAAAACTTGCCTGATCCCGCTTGGCCAATGAATTTCGATGCTCTGGGCAACACTCTCTACGCCCAGCCCAAAGTGAACTCTTTTGTCGCTGGAGGAAAGGTAGCTGCTTGCCGTAGTTACGGTTGCCATTTGAGAAAGATGTACCGTGATCACCTTCACTTCCGCTCCAATCGCATCCCTGTTGCTCTTGTGTCCGATGAGATTCAACGTCAGCCAATGGTTGGCTGTTAAGGTCTCATTTTGCAGGACATGGAGAGCCCCGTCGTTGGTCGTGACCACAGCATCCATTCGGCCATCATTATTTATGTCTCCGATGGCTAAGCCACGTCCTACCCAAGCTTCGTGAAAGACGCTTCCGGCATCGGCTGAAACGTCGACAAATCCCTGTCCGGTGTTCCGGGCTAGTAACATTGGTTCGCGGTAATGTAGATGCGGAAACGTCACTTCAATCGTATCTAGGTCGTGACCTTGTGTTATTAGAAGATCTTCCCATCCGTCATTGTCATAGTCAAGAAAATGTACGCCCCATCCAGAGTGCGCCATTGTCATGCGACCAATACCTGACGGATAACTCTCGTAGGAAAAACTGCCAACCCCACGGTTTCGATAAACGGCATACATCTGACTCGCGAGATCGGTAACCACGAGACTCGGAAGACCGTCGTTGTTATAGTCGGCGAAATCCACTCCCATTCCCGCGTAAGTGTGACCTTCCCCGTCCAGAGCGACGCCGGACGCCAGAGCAACGTCCTCAAACGTTCCATCGCCTTTGTTGTGATAGAGAAACTCAGGCATGGAGTCGTTTGCAATAAAGATGTCAACGTGTCCGTCACGATCGTAGTCTGCAAAAGCTATGCCCAAGCCCTTGCCGGGCTTTGCCATGCCTATCTTTTGTGAAAACTCAGTGAAGTGTCCGTTGCCGTCGTTGTGATAGACGAGTGCCGCAACCGGTTTGAAGCTGTCGGGATGGCAATAGGCTCGATAGCCTTCTTTATGTTCGCCACACCACAAATCGTCAAAATCCCACTGTAGATATCGAAGAACAATCAAATCCAAAAGGCCGTCATTGTCTAGGTCGACCCAGGCTGCACTGGTGGACCACCCACTCGCGCCCACACCCGCCTTCGCGGTTACATCGGTGAAAGTGCCGTCGCCATTGTTGTGATACAGCTTGTTACCGCCGTATGCGGTTACATACAGGTCCTCGTATCCGTCGTTGTCATAGTCGCCGACGGCGACACCCATTCCGTATCCGACGCCCGCCAAGCCAGCTTTTTCAGTGACATCTTCAAATGTACCGTTTTGCTTTTGATGATAAAGGCGATTCCAATGTTCTGGTCCCGTCTTTTGTGGGATAGTCCCTTTAGGAGTCGGGTCGTTGACCGGGGCACCATTCACGGCGAAAACGTCCAGGCGTCCGTCGTTGTCATAGTCAAACAACGCAACGCCGGAACCCATAGTTTCAATCAGATATTTTCTTGATGTGTGCGACGCTATGTGCTGAAAACTTAATCCCAGTGTCGACGCAACATCGGTGAACTTAGCCAGGCTTGGCTTTGCATCTTCGCTGGTCTGAGCGGGCAGTTGCTGCGCAGTGGCGACGTTCGCGCACGACGCCAGTAGTGCGACGATGAGCCAATTGTTGATTCCGAATTTGAGGAATCCCATTTCCATTGCACCTGTCAACTTTTTACGAAATCAGGATCCATATCTGCTGTTCGCAACCCCGCCAGCTCCAGCGCTTGCAGTACAAACGAGTTCCAAGCGAAGACGCGGTGATAGCCAAAGAAAGGGTGAGCGGCATCTGTCGCTAGATACTCCTGGCTGGTTGGATACTCTGGAGCGATGTTGATCTCAGCCCAGAGGCGGTTGGCGATTGCTTTCTTGGCTTTGTCCCAGCCATGCAGCATACCCGTTACATAGCCGCAGATTTCTATACGCATCCAACTCCCACCGTTGTAGTAGATGCCATCCATTGCATGCTGTCCGTAGCTTGCCGCGTATGCGTCACTCACCATGGGATGCCACTTCTCTGTGAAGTAACTCCAGCCGGTAGCTTCTTTAGCGAGCCCGATGAAAATTGGCCGCACAGTGCCGCCCGTTTCCGGGAAAGGAGAATTCTGACGCGGCATCATCAACGGAATTCGATCAAGGTGATGAACGACCATCTCATCCGTTAAGATTTTACAATTAAAAAGCCAAAGCGATAGATACTCAGGAAAGAGATCAGCGAAGCCAATTGCATCGTTAATGTGACGCGCCGGTTTCATGAACTTCTGCACCGGATCGTAGTAACTGCGATACGCTTCCTCAGCAGCTAGCATGCGGTTCTCAGAAATCGATGCGCTCACTTCGGGGATGTCCAAGTTCTTGATCACGCGCAAGAGTACAGCGAGCAGTCCTTGGTTTTCGCAGATATCAGATGTTCCCTCCGGATAGCTGATGACATCAAGCTGACCCATAACAAACTTTGCCCAGCAGATGCCATTGTGGTGAGGGTCGTAAGTCCGCAGACAATATTCAGCCGCTTTTCTAACTTTTTCCATCGGCAATTTGGTTGCGAACCGCCTATGATTCAGCAGCGCCCAGAACAGCCACAGAGGAGTGGAATCGTTGGATTTACGCTCCAGGTTGGCCATGTTGGGCTCAACCAGAGTGTTAATGGCTCCATCTTCTCCTTGATTCTCTGACCACAAGTTGAAAACGCCTTCGTTGAGTTCACGGTTATGGATTCCGTTGAGCGCGAAAAAACTGTCGCGCAGATACATTTCGCCTGCTGCGGAATACCAGATGCTCGGAGCGAGTATTGGCCGGAATTGCTCGGTGTCCGCGTTCCAGCAAAGCATCATCAGATCGGCGTACAGAACTTTCTCTACTTGGCCGCCTTTGAAGCCGAGACCATTGGCGAGATGGATCTGGCTCGCTATTCGGTAGTCCTTGGCGGTGTCCGGCACGTTGTCATCCACAAAAATGAAAACGGTCTTCTCATCTGAGTAGTCCATTTCAAGCCGGTGATAGGGCTTGCGCGCTGTGTCCACCCGGCGTGCTTCGAGGCCTCGGAATTCAATCTTGTTCGCGTCAGTAGCATCGCTACGCTCGGTAGCTTGTTCGGAAGGCGGAATGGACACGAATAGTGCTACAACCTTTCCTCGGAGCGCGGGAACAAAAATAGTGGTTTGAAACACCGACCATTTTGACGGTGACGCGGGAGCCGAATCGTTATAGAGAGTAATCTCCTGAAGCTTGTTTTGCTTTTCGTCCATGTCCCACAACTCGATTCCGACTGGTTGCGATGAACGATATTCTATTTGCAGCGAGTAAATCTCACCGTCGGTCATAGGAAGTGGAATAATGGTTCCACTATTTGAATTTCCTACCACTAGGCTCAGGACACCATCACGTTCAGCGAGATTGGCGCTGCCTTGTTTACTCCAGGTAGGGACTGCCGGTAATGCGATGCGATCAGCAGGAGCCTCGCGTCCGGTCTGATCAAGAACCTCTCCAAATGTCTGTTGAACGAAGTACTGTCCTTTGGCCCGATCTTGGCCGCTGGAAACTTCATACAAGAACGCGTCAGGAATTCCTTTGGCGGCAGGCTTGACTGGCTTCCCATCCCGCCGAATGGTCCGGCTCCATTGATTTCGATAACCCGAATCCGTTAGAAGACCCACGCAGAGAGTATTCGCGGCTCGGAATCCCGCGGCAGGAAAATACTCGCGCAACGCCCCGCCCCGGCAATCGACCTGATCAAAGCTCCAGAACTTTTTGGGAGGATCGATAGGCTCCAACCGATTGCTTACCTGGTAAAGCAGGAGAAACATATCGACCTGACGAAGTCTAATTCTTTTGCGCACAACGTGAGCGTCAACTACGTCGTATTCCACTTGCGTAAAAACTGTTGCCGCAGTATTTACGAGCTTGCACTCGCCTCGAAGCGCCACGTGAGTGGAATCGCCGGACCATGAGCTAGCCTTCCAGTTTTCAATACGGTCTTCCAGGCTTCTTTCGCCGTTCTGAAAGACTGCCGAAAATTCCCCTCCCGCGTTGTGTCGAGCTACAGGCTGACCCCGAAACAAGATTTCGACGCTGTAACCCCGCTCACTATCACCGACAACCTTGAGTGATATGCCATCCGAAGCGATTGAACCTGCACCGGCGGCGAGTGGCGCAATTGCCCAGCCCAAACCAGCGACCAGAGTGCCAGCCGCCGATTGCTCCAGGAATTGACGTCGGGACGATCTTCCGTCGGACGTGCCTGCTTCTCGACGGGAACTTTTCATTTGCCACCACTTTCACAGGATGCAGCATCACGCGAGGCCCCTTGAGATAAGTTTTAATGCCCGAGAAAAGACTTATCCAACCAGTGGAGCGATCATACAGCCTCAGGCCCTGGCGCGGTACTCGGCCAACCAAGACTGTCTCGCAACACCAACAACTGGAAATAAGTAAGAGGAAGGGGAACAACGGTGAGCGATTCAAGAGCGGACAGGAACAAGACGATCATACTCGAAGCTTTCGAGGCTCTCGAGGCTCTCTTTAACAAACGAAATTATGTTGCCGCAGAGCGATTCTGGTCGCCCAACTATATCCAGCACAGCGCCCATATCGGGCCTGGTCGAGATGGATTATTCAACCTAATCAAGGGCATTCCGTCGACGTTGACGTATGAACCGGGAACGATTGTGGCGGAGGGAGATTTCGTGATGATCCATGGGCGGTATTCCAGCACCGGTCTGCCTGCGAATTGGATCGTGGCTGACATCATCCGCATGAAAGATGGTGTTCTCCTAGAACACTCGGACGTCACTCAGGATGAAGCTACGCAGGCTAGTCCAAGAGATGCAATCCCAAGTTCGTCCCTCGTACCGGAATAAGCGCTGAGTAAAATCGTTCAACGAAGTTAATGCAAAAGGGTATCGCGAAAAAATCGAGAATTGTACGAAGCGGCAAGACTCCAAGCTGAAATAGCCGATCTTTGAAAAACCGTGCGCGCGGTGGGCCGGAACCCACCGTAAACTTGTTGCAAACTCTATTGATAATAAACAAGATAACTTGTGGAGGCGGCGGGAGTCGAACTAAGCAACTCATTGATTCTACGTAAGTTATTGGTTCTTCAAGAGGCGACAAATGCCAAAAAGGCCAGTCTGCCGGGTCGGCGGTACAAAAACGGTACAAACTTTCTTATCCGACGTGATGCTCCGACTAGCGCCCCTGAGATCACGCTGTACCGGATGCTGCGCCAGAAAGCAGCATACCGCAAAATTCGAACAGGTTTATTTTCAAAATGCCCAACCATCAAAAATAAAGGAGTCAGCTATTTTCGACTAGTTTTCTCAGAAGTTCCTGAACCTCCGCATCCTCCAGATGAGCACCGCGTTCCAGCTCTAGAAACCCAGATGGGCTAAAATTGGGTTCCGGCAGGTCCTTCGGCACAATACCATTTTTCAGTCGATCCTTGTTTGATCGTTCGATCCGACCCATTTCTAGCTCCAAATCAGCGTAGCCAACGAGTCTTTTTTGAGGCTCACGTCGGCCAGCATCGCAGTCATTTGCAGGGTTATGGTTCTGTCGGTGCCAGAATTGCTCAACACCAGCACGTGCTGTCCGTCGGGATTCGTCAGCGCTACGTGATCAAGATCCTGCAGGGTGCTTTCAGAGTTGAAGCGGCAAGCACCTCTCCGAATGAAGCGCGAGAAGTGTGCCAGAGCCCAGAACTGGCCGCTACGCTGAATTTCTTTCGTCTTGGAATCAACGGTAACGACGCCACCGCAAGGGAACGGGCCGATATTCGGACGTCCTTTCTCGTCGAGCGCCAGATTCCAACCTGTGATGGATTCACACCAATTGCGGAGCGCAGCAGTGAAGATGTTGCCCCACTTTGTCCAGTCGGTAAGGTAGTCGGGTTTGGTGTAGTCAGGGCCGCCTTCCGTCCAGTGCATGGCCACGTCCGGATGAGCCTCGTGAACTCTGTTGATTGCGTCCGGCTCGCCAACGTACCCGTGCCACGCTACATCCCGGCAGTACTTGCGCAAACCGGGATCGTCTAGCTCGCAGATGGCGCGTCCCCATAGGTTGTAGTTGTGGTCGAGAATCCAAATCTTTGTTGCCAGGCCATTCTGCTCAAGCAACGGGCCCAGCAATTTTACGAACTGGATCTCGTACTCTTGCGGCCAGATGCACGCAGGCATGCGGCCGTCCTGATCGGTATCTACTTCGTTTTGCGGAGTGACGGCTTCCACGGGCACCCCCTCGGCGGCATAGGCTTGCAGGAATTTCAAAAAATATTGCGAGTAAGCTGGCAAATATTTTCGGCGCATGGATCCGCCTAACATGGATCCACTGGATTTCATCCACCCGGGAGGGCTCCACTGCGTGGAGAAGAGAAATAGTTCTGGGTTTATCTTCCGGGCCTGACGCAAGATTGGCAAAATGTATTCGCGGTCGTGTTCGACGGAGAAGCGCGCCAGATCTGGATCAGGCCCGCCTTCGTCATAGCTATAGACCTTGGTTGAGTAGTCGCTCGCGCCCATGCAAGTGCGGCAAACGTTCAAGCCCATCTCCGAAGAATGGAACATCTCGTGGAACAACGCTTCTCGCTCCGGCTCACGAAGCTGGTTAAACATGTAACAAGCAGCATCGGTAAAGGCGGCGCCAAAACCAAGGATTGTTTGAAACTTCTTGCTGGGGTCCAAAACAATGCCGGGCTCCGAGGACATGCCCCGTCGCCAGGTGACGCCTTGAGCTGGAGCGCGGCGGGACTGCGGATCCGTCACCCACACGCTGATAGTGTCGCCAGATTCTGGATCTGGCGATCCGAAAGAAGAAGGGATTGAAGCCGCAGGTGCGGACGCCGCAATCTTGGAGGAGGCAACTGTACCGATGCCTGCTGCAGATAGTTTCAGAAATGTACGGCGCGTCGATTCGGGGGCCATTTTCTTTTCGAGAACCTCAAATGCTTCGGTGAATATACCATCCAATCAGAAGCGGGCAAATACGTCTGCCCAAAACACTCGCAGAAATGAGCGCGGATGTGCTTGAATGTGAAGCAATTCAGGTTGAAGGAGTCTGTTATGAGCAAGGTCCGAACGGAATTAATATTTCTTGTCGGCGTGTTACTGGTGTCTAGCGGCGGTTTTGGCCGAAGCAACTCCCCTGCACAGGACAAGACGAAATCGCAAGATAAGAAATGGGTCTTGGTCTGGAGTGACGAATTCAACGCTCCCAGCGGATCGGTGGTGGATCCTGCGAAGTGGGTCTTAGAAACCGGCGCAGATAAATGGGGGAACGCAGAGCTGGAATACTACACAGATCGGCCGCAGAATTCGCACATCGAGGATGGGAATTTGGTCATTGAGGCGCGAGCCGAAAAATACAAAGGCGACTCTGGCACGACGAAAGACTATACATCTGCGAGGCTCAAGACCGCCGGCAAGTTTTCCCGGGTCTACGGAAGATTTGAAGCGCGCATCAAGATTCCTTTCGGACAGGGCTTATGGCCGGCGTTCTGGATGCTCGGAGACGACATTGAGAAAGTCGGCTGGCCTGCATGCGGCGAGATAGACATCATGGAAAATATCGGCAAGGAACCCTCTAAGAACCACGGTTCCATCCATGGTCCCGGCTATGTAGGCGCCGATGGGATCGAGGCAAACACCTCGTTGGTGGACGGGAAAAAGTTGTCGAACGACTTTCACATCTACGCAGCCGAATGGGAGCCCGACGAGATTCGCTTTTACCTGGACGATCAACTCTATGCAACCCAAACTCGCGTCAGCCTGAAGCCTGGGCAGAAGTGGGTGTTCGACCATCCGTTCTTTCTGCTGCTGAATGTTGCGGTGGGAGGGGACTGGCCGGGGAATCCGGACGCCTCGACAGTCTTCCCGCAGACAATGCTGGTGGACTACGTGCGGGTCTATGCCCACCCAGGCGAGTAGACTACTTTTTGCGGGCACAAAGGGTTTGGGAGTCCGAAGGAATGTCCAACGAGAGTTCGTCGCGATATTGTTCGAGGGTGGGAGCCAAGCTCTTGCACGGCTGTTTTCAACTGCTGCCGTTGATTGTGTTTGTATCTGGCATGCGTGGGCAAGATGTTTCAGCCGCGTCGCTTCCGACGTTGACCAGCGCGGAGCAGGTAAGGCGACTCACTCCGGACCAGGCAACGCTCGGTTATCCCGTGCGGATTCGTGGCGTCGTCACCGATGATGTCCCAGCGCCGGACTTCTTCATTCAGGATTCCACTGCTGGAATCTATGTGGAGGGGAGTCATTCTCCCGAGTTTGCGCACGTCTTCGGAGACGAAGTCGAAGTGGAAGGAATTAGCGGGCCAGGAAAATATGCTCCTGTAGTGCGTGAGCGCAGCGTCCGTGTACTTGGGAAAGGCGTTCTGCCCGAAGCGCATCTCTACACATTCAATGAACTCGCGAACGGCCAACTGGATAGTCAGCGAGCGCAAGTGCGCGGCATTGTTCGTTCTGTTTCCATAGACCGCACATCGTGGCGCGAGACGGCTCTCGCAATGAACGTAGCGTCAGGGAACGGCCAGATCAACGTACGAGTTCCCATCGAAAACAGCGAACAAGATTTTTCTTCTTGGGTCGATAGCGAAGTCTTGATTGAAGGAGTGTGCGGCAGTCTGTTCAATGGCGAGCGCCAGTTGGTCGGTGTGCTGTTTTACGTTCCCAAACTGAGTTTTATCAAAGTCGAATCTGCGGCGAAAGAGTTACCGTTCGCGGCGCTGCTGCGTTTTTCTCCCGATCAAGGCGCCGGCCACAGAGTGCGGGTCCGTGGCGTGGTCACCTACCAGCAGCTTGGCATTGCTTTGTTCCTGCAAAGTCAGGGCAAGGGGCTCAGAGTGGTGACGCGGCAGAACACTCGAGTCGACGTCGGCGATGAAGTGGATGTCAATGGGTTTCCAGCAGTCGGAGAATCGGCGCCGTACTTGGAAGATGCTGCGTTTCGCCGTGTGGGTCACGAACTGCCCCCCGGCCCTGTTCAACTCGACCTGGATTCTCCTTGGGAGACCTACGATGGAGCGTTGATCACCACAGATGCAAAAGTTGTTCAACACGAACAGCGTTCAGATGGGTTGACAGATCTTGTGTTACAGCATCAGAACGGAACTCTGTTCAACGCAACACTGTCCGGGCAGGACTCTGCGCAGCGTTTAATGGCAATTCCACTGAACAGCGAAGTGCGCATCCGGGCCATTTGCCTGGTGCGCAGCGGAGGGTTGTGGGAACTGCCGGAATCGATTCGCCTGTTGGTTCGCTCCTCCGACGATGTGGTTGTTCTGAAGGCTAGTTCCTGGTGGAATTTGCGCCACACTTTGCAGTTGTTAGGCGTGACTGTTGCAGCATTACTCGTGGTGTTGCTGTGGACCCTGGTATTGCGCCGGCAGCTGCGCGAACAGATGGAGATGGTTCGCCGCAAGTTGCGCGCCGGAGCTGTGCTTGAAGAACGCACCCGAATTGCCCGCGAGCTGCATGACACGCTGGAGCAGGAGTTGGCAGGCATCACGATGCAGCTCGATTTGGCCGCCGACAGTTTTCAACGTTCTCCGCGGGTGGCGCAACAAGCCTTAAAAGTTGCTCGTAGCATGACTCGCCATAGCATGAGGGAGGCGCGCCGCTCCGTGTGGGATCTGCGCTGCCATCTGCTCGAAAATGGCGATCTCGTTTCTGCTCTACGACAGGCGGTTGGACCCGCCGTGATGGGCAACCAGGTAAAAGTTGAAATTAGCGTGGCAGGACCGCCTCGGCGACTGACCGTGCCGGTTGAGATGAACCTCTTACGCATCGGTCAAGAAGCTGTCACCAACGCGATCAAGCATGCGCACGCCCAACGCATCACGCTCCATTTGCGGTATGATCCCGAAACTGTCTGCCTTCGGGTCACGGACGATGGCCGGGGTTTTTCCGAAAACGAAATTGCGCTATCCGGAAACGGGCATTTTGGATTGCTGGACATGCGGGAACGTGCGCAGGCGCTCGGCTGCAATCTGCTTGTAAAGAGCGAACCCGACTGCGGCACGAGTATTGAAGTGCGAGTTGCGGCGAACGCGAAAGAGTTATCGAATGGAGAGCTCCAAGCCCATACGTATTTTGGTAGTTGACGACCACTTCATGGTTCGTATGGGCCTGTGCGCGTCGCTCAATGTCGAACCCGACATGGAGGTCGTCGCCGAAGTTGGTAACGGCGAGAGCGCGCTGGAAACCTACCGCAAGTATGCCCCTCTGCTCGTGATCATGGATGTCCGTCTCCCCGGCATGAGCGGCTCCGAAGCCACCGCAGCCATCCTCCACGAGTTTCCCGATGCGCAGATTCTGATGCTCTCTACGCATTCCAGCGAAGAGGAAGTTTACCGCGCCCTCCAAGCGGGAGCTCGCGGCTATGTTCTAAAAAGCGTTATCCGCGAAGAACTGCTCCGAGCCATCCGAGAAGTGCACGAAGGCCGCCAGTATCTGGATTCTGTGGTTGCTCCTCTCTTGGCCCAGCGCGCCGGACATCGATCCTTGACCACGCGAGAGCTTGAGGTTCTGCGCCTCGTTGCAAAGGGAATGGGGAACAAAGAAATTGCGGCCGCACTGAGTATCGCCGAAGTGACCGTCAAGTTGCATGTGAGCCACGTCTTCGACAAGCTGAATGTGAAGGACCGCACCGAAGCGGCTACAGCTGCGATTCAGCGTGGCATTATCGCACTCGAGTAGCCTCACCCGAGCGAAAAATACCAAGACTCATACATTTCATATGAGATTTTGTATGAAGTGCTCCCCCACAACTCGAACGTACGGATTCGCTCGTCAGCCTATACGTTCGTACAGTATCGAGCCGCATTCTTTGCATGATAAATTTCGATGTTGCTGATTAAAGAGTGTGTTCTGTCCGCGACTTCGGCGGCGGCAAACTAAAATTTTCCTGGTTCTAAAGTCGTGAAATGGGAGAGGTAAAACCATGAGCAGGTTCGGTTTAGGCATAAAGTCCCTCATCATCTCGTTGGTTGTTCTAATTGCGGCTTTGCCTTCTTTCGCGCAAGTCACGTCAGGTTCCATATACGGAAGCGTAAAAGATCCCAGCGGTGCCTTCGTCAACAGCGCCACGGTCACCGTTGCAAATCCCGACAACGGGATTACTCGCAAAGTCACGACGTCGGACTTGGGCGAATTTGTCGCCACCGGACTCTATCCGGGAACGTACACGGTCACGGTGGAAGCGCCAGGCTTTAAGAAGCTGGTGTCCCCCGGCGTCATTCTCAGCGCGGCCGACAAATTGAATGCCGGGCAGTTCGTCCTCACGGTAGGAACCGCGAGCGAGTCGATGACGGTGACGGCGGACGCTGGCCAGGTGCAACTGCAGGCGAACTCGGGCGAACGCTCTGACCTGATCACAAGCAAACAGTTGAATAGCGTTGCTATGAACGGTCGGAACGTTTTGGACTATCTGAAACTGGTTCCCGGCGTCTCTGGCACAATCGATGCTCACCAATCCGGAACCGGCCACCTCTCCGATTACAACATCAACGGCACGCGCGGGAACCAGCACGAGTTTACGATCGACGGCGCTTCCAACGTGGATACCGGGGACAACGGGGGCACTCACGTCACACTCAATACCGATGCCATCGAAGAAGTGAAAATTCTAACTTCGAACTACCAGGCGGAATTCGGCAAGGCGGCTGGCGGGCAGATTGCAATTACCACCAAGAGTGGCAGCAATCAGTTTCACGGCAATGGCAGATTTTTCCACCGGAATGACGGACTCAACGCGAATGAGTATTTCAACAAGCAAAACCAGTTGTCTGGAGGCTTAAAGGACTCGCCTCGGATTTATCGCTATAACTACATGGGATACCAACTTGGCGGCCCGATCAAGAAAGATAAGCTTTTCTTTTTCTGGAGTCAGGAGATTTATCGCCAGTTGGTTCCGATTAGTGGGGTGGACCAGTTTTACACCCCGACCGATCTTGAGCGGAACGGTGACTTCTCTCAGTCCATTGATGGCAACGGTAATCCACTCACGATCACAGGGCCAGGGATTACAAACAACAAAATTGACCCGACGCAGCTTCCCGCCGCGCAACAAGCAGTATTCGCTCAGGTTCAGAAGATCTTAAAGCTTTACCCCGAGCCCAACGTTCCCGGCTTCGGTGTGAACAATCAGAACTACAACTACTCTATAGCGCTCTCCGGCGAAGCGCCACGGCGAGAGGACATTCTCCGCGTTGATTTCCAGTTGAACGATAAGAACCGCCTTTATGGCCGCTGGATCCATAACACTGAGAACGATACTTCTCCCTTCGTGGGTTTCCCGGGGCCATTTGGTATTTTTGCCTGTGCCTCGTCGACCACCTTCACGGGCGGTTGTACTCAGAGGCACCCTGGCTGGAACTTTTCAGCCAATTTGGTTAGCACGATTACGCCAACCATATTGAATGAGTTCTCTGTCGGGCCGAGCCACACGCTCTCGCTCGCAGAGGGAACGAATGGGAATATTTCGCGGGCTAAGAACGGCATTAATTTGCAGCTGCTTTATCCGTTGACTTCGGACCAAGCCATACCGGATATGGGATTCAGTGGACTCAACAACGTGAACTTTCAGAATCCTTATTTGGGAGCCACTCCTTGGCATCAGGCCAATACCACGATCAACGTCAACGACAACCTGTCTTGGGTGCGTCATAACCATACATTCAAAGCGGGTATGTTCTATCAACGCAACAGAAAAGATCAGATTGCATGGGGCAACATTAACGGCCAGTTCAATTTTGGTCCAGGTACGTTCGGAGCCTACAATCTCGCTGATCCGCTGGCTGCAGCCCTGTTGGGATACTTCCAGGGATTTGACCAGTCCACCGCGCGGCCGACGGGCAAGTTCCGTTACAACCAACTGGAATTCTATGTTCAGGACACATGGAAGGTTTCCAGTCGATTAACGCTGGACTATGGCATGCGTTTCGCGTGGATTCCGCCGCAAACCGATGCTGGCAATCAGGTCGCGATTTTTACCCCATCGGCATATAAGGCGGCCAACGCGGTGACCATCGATCCGAATAGTGGCGCAATTATCGTGGCCGATGGCGGCGACCCGCTCAACGGCGTGCAGTACACGAAGAACGGAGCTATCCCATCGGGGGCATGGAACAGTCGCGGAATCATGCCCGAGCCTCGCTTCGGATTCGCTTTTGATCTGCTCGGCAATCACAGGTCCATCCTGCGTGGCGGCGCTGGCATGATGCATGATCGTACGCAAGGCAACCTGATCTTTAACACCGTGTTCAACAACCCCGCGCTAGTGCAGACACCAAGTGTGGCCGCCAACAACATAGTGAATCTCCCTGGCCTGTCGACGTCGGGTGCTGAACTGCCCGTGCAAGGCGATGGCAGCATTCTCGGGGCGGCCAGAGACGGCAAAGTTCCGACGGTCTACAGCTTCAGCCTCGGCATACAGCAGGAAATTGGTCGCGGCACAACACTGGATTTGGCTTACGTCGGAACGCTTTCCCGCCACCTCGTAACGTCGCGCAACATCAACGCTGTACCCTACGGCGCAAGCTTCCTGGCGGCTAACCAGGATCCAAACTGCTCCCTGTGGAACGGTGGAGGTGTGCCCGCAGTTCAACCGAACTTGCAGCAACAATACCTGGACGCGGGCTACAAGTTCAATGGTTGGTGCGCCTACGGGCATCCCTCCTACACCAACGCTTATCTAG
>JANXUC010000143.1 GCA_025352065.1 Acidobacteriaceae bacterium
TCAAAGAAAATGGCATCGCCATCAGCAGGGACGGTCGTGGCCGATGGCGCGACAATGTTTTCGTCGAGCGGGTCTGGAAGTCCATCAAGTATGAAGAGGTCTATCTCCACGCCTACGAGTCTGTGCATCAGGCCAGAACCTCGATCGGGAAGTACATCGAGTTCTACAACTCCATCCGTCCGCATTCCAGCCTGCAAGCGCTCACGCCCGATCAGGTACACTTCAACCGCCTGCCAGAATCCTTGGCAGCATAAACCAAGAACAAGAACTTCCACTTAAGAAAAAACAAAAACTGTCCGAACAACCGGGACCACCTCAGACCTCCAACACCAGTTTTTTCAGGGCCGCTTACCGACTTGGCGAAGTGGTTTGAAATCAACGCAAAACATTGAGGAAGCTAGGGTTGTGCGTTCGTCGCTTTAGAATGGGTTGGGATCATTTGGGCCAGTTTCGGCTCTTCGATGTTCGCGTATGGTTCGCGCGGGTGCCCCGCACGGCGGTGCGTCATAGCACATCGGGTAATGCATGAGGCAACCGCCGATTAGCCTTGTTGCACCGTACTCGCGACACTCCTATCGGGCCTTTTGATACTGTCTGATGAACTCCGACAAGCTTTTTTTTCTGTCCGTCTAGGGGGCTATGATGCGGCTGGCCACGAGCTTGTAGGCGCCAGCATCGAAGAACAGCAGTCCCCGGACGTGAACGGCACTGCCATTGGTAACCGTAGTGATTCCATGCAGTTCCGTACCAGCTTGCTGAAAGACGGTCAGAGTAGTGGCTCCAGTCAACGTCGCCAAGGCAGAATCGGGAGCAATCGTCAGGGTGAACGTCGCCTGCGAGCCGTTGGAGGAATACGCGGAAACGGTGCCGCCCAGGCCTTGCTGCTCCAGGCGCAGATCTGTGGCTGTTATCGTGCCACCGCCCATAATCCCGCCCATTCCGCCTCCGGACATCATTTTGCCGCTGCTGTCAGGCTCAACCCGCTGTCCCTTAAAGACGGTTGTTCCATTGAATACTGGAGTGAAAGGTAAACTGCTCATGTCCATGCCATCCGAGTCGATGGCGAAGGAAGTGCCCGAATCCATGTTCACCGTGATTGCGCCGCCGATGTTGGATGGCATCATCCCGTTGCCAGCACCATCATGGGCGACAAGCGTCAGCTGAGTTGTGGGATTTCCGACTACGCTGGTAACGAGGCCATCGGACATCACCCCGCCTGGCGACATTACGTTCTGGACCGTGGTCGCCATCATGGAGCCGTCCGGCTGCATGTCGGCATCAACCATCACGATTAGGTTGTTCGACATCATCCCTACGCCGCCCAATCCCTCGAACTGAGTGTTCGAGTTGGTCCCTATTGTTATGGGAGACGAACTCTCCATCATCGACATGCTGAACGAGCTGCCGGAGGTGGAACCGACAGTTCCGGTCATATGCCGCATTCCGCCATTTTCCGGGTCGTGGCTTCCGGTACCACCTGGGTTCATCGCCGCGGTAAATGTCGGAGTGAACGTGATGTTGCCCATGCTATCGATGGAGACGGAACTGGCCATGTTCATGTCGAAGTTAGCGATCATTGGGCTGGAACCAACTGTTAGATTCGGTGAGAATTTCACTGCGGCCGTCATGGGGCCGGCCACTGTCTTCTGTACAAGTTGTCGGGTGGATGGATCCATGTAGGCGACAGCCATGTTCTGCATGGTGATCGAAGCCTGACTGTAGGTCCCTTGCGGAATTTTCACGAGGGACAGCGGTTGCATGGTCCCCATCAAGTGCGTCATTTCGACCGCAACGGAAGAATGGAGAACTGGGACCGACGATCCGCTGGAATTGGTGAAGGACATGGAACTAATAGTCATCCCGAAAGCCACTAAGCGGTCGGAAGGAGCGTCGCCGATGTTGACCTGCAACGAACCTGTGTTTGGTGGCGGATTCTGCAGCGTAGAACCACCGCTGCCGCCGCAGGCAGAAAGAAGAAGCATGAATGTACCGAGAGCGATTGCGGTCATCAACTGAAACTCTCGCTGAACTGGTATTGTTGGTTTCCAAATGCTTCGCATTGTTCCTTTACCTCTTCGCTGCATTTTGCAGTGATCGGCACTTACTCATAGTGCCACGACAATCGCTGCAATGTTTAGAACCTATAGGACGCAAGGAATGGCGGTCTGTGATTAGCATCACCACATTCAGTGACTTCGGAACTTGGAGAGCGAGCGAGGCCGAGAGGGATGGACTGGTCGTTGGGAACAAAGAAAGAGTTCATATTGCCATTTCTTGCGCGACGCGTCCGCACAATGCCAGCAGTTTTAACGCAGCGAGGTGTTGGGGAAGGTCAGCCTTGGAGATACCCATCTTGGCTGGCAGTTCGGATGTACATCATTATTACCGCAGGTCGAAACACGAAGCCAGGGAGCTTCCTCACCGCTTCTCAATGGCGCATCGCGGGCAATTCGTTTCCGTGGAATTGCCCGCTGCGATCCTTCCCGACATCAGTGCTTCTTTCCGAGCTCGCGAATCTGGGCCACTAATTCCCCAATCTGCTCTTTGGTCAACTTGCCGTCATATGCCGGCATTTTGTTCTTGCCCTTCGTCACGACTTCCGTGAGCTGTGCATCCGATTGACCCTGGACCTCGGCGGAACTTAAGTTCCGAGCGCCAAGCTTCTTTCCCATGGGCACTTCCCCCTTACCATCCGCTCCGTGGCATGCCGCACACTTAGTCTTGAACAGGGTTTCACCTGAACTCTGGGCCTGAGAAGAACTTGAACAGAACGCAACCATCGCCGTTAGAACCACACCTACCACCAGCACTCGAATCAGATCATTTCGCATCGAATCATCTCCTAGGTTTTCATTTTTAATAACTTTCAGTCGCTTCTTCCTTCTACTTTTCCCTCAGAACGTGTACCGCAAAGCCAAAGCCACGTTATTGGCGTTGAAGTCCTGGTTCCCGATTGGGGCAAGCACCGACGGGTTCGGAATCGATCTTGGGTTGTAACCGTAGTACGTCCATGTCGTTTTGAAAGCCACTCCCTTCGCTAAGTCAAATGTGAACCCGGCGTAAGGCTTCTGATAGTGGTATTGCAGCGGCCCTAAGGGAGCATTGGGATTCAAGAACAACGTCTTCCCGTTCGTAAAGGTACCCGCATATCCAACTTTCAGAGTAAGGCGCTTGACGGGTTTCCAATTCACGTCGCTATAGAAGAAATTTGTATTGCTGCTGTATGAAGCCGGGCCGCCAAAGGCCGTGACATCCCCTCCTTGCAAAACGCTGGGTACAGGGCAAGGGGTCGTGATAGCCCCGGAAGGAAGAAGACCAGGAGGCACAGGCGGGGCAACCCCTGCACCGTAGGCCCAGCATTCGGTTAACTGAGTGTAAATATTGTTGTTCGTATAGCCCACATCGAAGAATAACCGCTCGTTTGGAGTAAGCGTGGCCGCCAGAGTGAAGCCTCGGTCGTGTTCTCGATCATTCACATAAAGCATGTTGTTGCGGTGCTCGAGGACATCGAAAGAAGCATCCAGACTGAGCCAGCGTGAGGCGGTATAGGCTCCCTGAAATCTGTACCGCTGCTGCTGTCTGGGGTTTGCTCGCAACCAGGCGGAATCTGCCCAGAAAAGATCCATGTCAAAGTTCAGCCGAAAATTAGCCGTTGGACGTGCCCATATACCCGACAACAAAGAATGGCTAGTGATATCGGCGTCCTGGGCGTGCGCGAGATCACCCAGCGCGCCCGGGGAGAAAGTTAGCGAGCCGTCCGGTTGCAACGTACAAGCAGTTGGATCTGCGCAATCACCCCGGGCCGCGCCTGCGCTACCTCCGGGTAAAAACACCTCATTGTTTACAACTTCGTTGTCTTGAGTGAAGACCTTGCGGTTGCCGTACCGGTAGCCAAGCCGTGCGCCAACACGATTCGAAAAGTCGTATTCAAACTGTAGCGTGTTGGACTTAAAGTTCTGCCCCAGATACCGAATCCACGTGCCATTCATAACGTCTGGTCCCGAATCGCTGCTGTGCTGAGGACAGGTGTCAGCGGTAAAAGGCGGCGGGCAATTTGTCGGATCGAACTTGCCGGGAGGTAGTAGGAGAGAGGGTCCCCCATTGATGAGTGGAGCCTGGGCATAGAGGCTGAGAGTTGTGAAGTCCCAAGAGCCCGGGATCTGAAAGCGATCATAGGTGAAGGAATCCACGATACGAAAGTTGGGCGTGACACTCCAGGAGGCAGCCCAATCGGCGTTGGCAATCACGCGCTTGGCACGCGTAGGTCCGGTGGCGGTCGTTCCCACCTGCAAGGTACTTACATTGCTACCAGTGAAGACTTCATTCAAATCGTGAGACTTCTGCACTCCGGAACTGTACGCCGCACGTCCGGACATAGCTACGTTCTTGATCGATTCTGATTGGAAGCTAAACTGTTCGGTCGGAAGTGAACTTCTCGGCCTGCCAACACGGGAATAACTCAGATAGCCATTGCAGCTAGGGTCGGCGATTGGGGGAGTGCCTGGACTTAGAACCGGTGCAGCACACGGTACAGCATTCACATTGCTGGCCGTGTCGAACACTACTCCCAGGTCAACCGGGACCCCATTCGACAACTGATAGTTGAAATGGTTGTCTGTGTAGGAAGTATCTTGCTTGAAGTACTGGAAGATCTGGTCATAGTGGATCGTCGTCTTGCGTGAAACCTGAAAGTCCGCCCCGAGATGGTACGCGTTCAGGGTTGTTTTCCAATTTTGAAACAGTTGGGTCTGCGTTCCGTAGCCCGTCATTGGGTCGAGAAGAGTTGCGCCGCCAAAGCTCGAATAGGATGGGCCCTTTTGGATGTTGCGCGTGTAGCCGAGACGAAATCGGACACGAGATTGCGGTAGCAAAGTGAGGTTGAAATCGCTCATCCGACGCACGGTATTCATCGAGTGCAAAGAATTTGTAATCGGTACCGCGGGAATTGAGGTCGCGGGGTTCAACGGATTCGCCAGAAGGTTGTAGTTCCAAGGGTATCGGTCGCGGCGGAAGCTCCCATTGAAGTCGTACCACTTGTTCTTGCTAATCCGGAGCCGGGTGACATCGTTCGGATCGCCGCCGTACCCAAAACTGTGCATGGAGAGTGTATCGAAAAGGAAACCTGTATGATTCAGCGAACGCATGTCGAGCGATTGCTCAAAGAGCCGCACTCCGCTGTTGAGATTGACAAAAGTTCCGTAGTTCGCGGGATTTCCACTGACGTCTGTGCTTCTGTACCCAAACTCAATTGTCTGGCGAATGTTGTAGTTTCCGGAATCGATCCCCTCCACTGGAGGAGTGGGGGCGGGAGGGGGGCTCTGTGCTCCCGCACGAACTGCGAAAGCGAAAGCGAAAGATAGCGCGCTAAGGGCGATGTAGCTCTGGAATGAAGGTCTAAGTTTCATAACTTGCTCCAGTACAATTCGTAAGAATATTGGGAGAGCAAATGAGATCGGCTTGCTCTCGAATTCGGGCCTTTGCTGGTGACCAGCTGCATTGACTTCTCCATGACCTACTTCAACATGTGACGGTCGAAATTCGAGCCGTGGATCGCCGCATGGCAGATCGTGCATGACTGATACTGTGCCGCCTGATTGTGAAAATCGGGCGTTCCAGAAGCCGGACTAAAGGTGGAAGCCGTATGACACTTCAGACACAGAAGGTTCAGGTTGCTGGTCTTGATCAGACGCGGATTCGGCGATCCATGGGGAGAGTGACATGCTACGCAACCCTCGGTCTTGATAGGCAGATGCTCGAAGACAAACGGTCCTTGCTTATCCGCGTGGCATGTGAAGCAGACCGAATCCCGGGCGGCCGCCGAGCGAAGCTGCTTGCCGATGAATCCGCCATGGGGGTTGTGACAGTCGGAACACTGAACTAGTCCTTCTTCCACGCGATGGTGGAACGGCATGTTGAATTGCGGTTTGATCTTTTGGTGGCAGGTATAGCAGAGATCCGTTTGAGCTTTGATCAAAAGGTGTTCATTCGTCATTCCGTGGTGCGAGGAATGGCAATTCAGGCAGCTTATGTTGTTCTCGTTGTGGACCGAGCGAGAAAAATTCATGTGGTCCTTGCCAGAGCTGTGGCATTCCAGGCAACGCTGGTTGACCTCCTTGGCCGACGCGGTTTTGAAACTGAAAATCTTTTTGGGATCGCCGGGATCATCCACGTGCCCAGCCGCCGCTCCGTGGCAGCCTTCGCACCCCTGCTTGGATGGACCGCCACGCTTGTCGACTGTGGTCTTCCAGTGCGGGGATTTGTCGAAATTGTTGTAGATGTCCTCGTGACAGGTCTTGCAGGCTTCCGGACCGGCATATGGTGAAGCCGTCTTCCATACAGCGGCCTTGTCCTGCCCGTGCGCAAGACCCGAAAACAACACAAGGACCGACAACGCAAGCAGCGGTCTCCTTTGTTGAGTAAGTTTCGAAAATATCCAACCTGAAAGACCCAGACACCTGAATGGACTCATTCCCTTGCACCTCAATTCCACTAATCGTTCTAAAAAGGCCGTCCTCAAGTTCTAACCTTCTATCTTCTTCATGTAGAGTCGAAGCCCAACCAACACGATCCCGATCGCGAGAAGGGATATAGCCAGTCCAACGCGCCGATAATTGCGATCGACCATGGCCTTCTGACCCGCTTGCAGGTTCTTGGCGGCAAAAACCAAGCCCGCCTGAATATCCTGATCCACCAGTTCTTTCCGGAAACTATGGATGGTGACTCGGGCCTTGGTCAGCGAGTCCTTGGCCTGGTTCTGTCCCAACCGCGCCTCGCTTACCTCCATGCCAGAAGACTCTGCGACACCGAGAACTCGGTCCGCGTTCTTGATGGCCTCGTCCAATCGACCCAACCCACTTAGAAATCCTGCCCTTGCTTGATCACAGACATCGCCTGGTTTATGACACTGCATGCAGACAGCCTCAGTACCAGTGCCAAGCTTCGCGTCCGTTGGATGTACGATGCCATGATTGCTATGGCACACGACGCATCCTGGAAGGGAGGCTGCTTGAAACGCTTTTTTATGCGAACTTTTGTCGTACATCTGGGCTTGGAAAGCGTGACATGTTGCGCACACGTTCTGAACCTTGTCGACCCCTGGCGGGGTGGCACCATGGTTCCCATGACACGTTGTGCAGGTCGGCGCACTCAAATCGCCTCGCACTGCAATCGCATCATGGTGGACGCTGGTGCTGTACTTTGCGAACTGATCCGTCGGTATGGAATATCCCTTCATATAACTCGCGTCGGCGTGGCAACGGGCGCAAG
>JANXUC010000161.1 GCA_025352065.1 Acidobacteriaceae bacterium
CGTATTCAAGGACAAAGTTTTCTTCAGTGTCGTTCGATAAGGGAATTGCCTCGTGCGATATCTGAAGCTCGCATAGCAAATCGCTGGCTGCCTGCATGTGCAAGTCATCGCCAGACTCCACCACGATACTGACAACGATCCCTGTCTCCCTCATAAGACCCCCGCTCAAGTCACCTGAAAGAAGCTCCGCACGATTTTGCGACGTCCCGTCTTTAGCGCCGCGATTGACCTCCAATATGCCATCCTTCATTGTCCCTGCCCCAACGCATATCCAGGGACGCCGTCAAAGTTGCACAGGTTTTCAGCCTTGATGAAGTCGAACCCTGAGGCTTCGATGCGAGTCAGGAGATCGATGATGTCGCGATGCGAAATGTTAGTTCCCTTGGCTGGATGCATGAAGCGACAACGCCAGTGATCAGTGCAAAAGGTCTCCGGAAACCCTTCAGGCCACACCTTGACGCCGCGATTAGTAATCATCAATAGCCCCAGCGAGTTGTTGCCACACTGCTTCAGCTGAGTGCCCAAGCTCTCGGGCAATCCCTCTCGCCAATGAAGGAACACATCCACACCTACAAGTTCTTTTTTGAGCGCTGGTTTTCTCTCCCACAGGCGGGGTTGACTCGACGTATTCTGCGACGAGTATGAGCGGTAGCGAACTGGCTTCAGCGATTTTGGCAACTCGCCCAACCGTTCGATCACCGCCCTTGCAAATCCTCGCGTACCAACTCGATGCGTACTCATGCCTTCAGTGAACATGTCGGCGGTATGCAAACCATCTTCAAGGGTTCGTAGCCAGGCATTGTGCACGGTCGCTGCGACATCCGTCTGATTGATATGCACCAGCATCATTACGGCCGACAGTAACAGTCCGGATGGATTCGCGATGTTATGTCCCGCGATACTCGGAGCCGATCCATGAATCGCCTCGAACATCGCTTCGTGGTCACCGATATTGGCCGAAGGAGCCAGGCCAACCGATCCAGCAATCTGAGCAGCAATATCCGAGAGAATGTCACCATACAAGTTGGGCAGCACGATTACATCAAAGTGTTCTGGTGTATCGGCTAGGCGAGCCGCTCCAATGTCAACAATCAAGTGATCATTTTCGATATCGGAATACTCCGCGGCAATTTCATCGAAGACTTTGTGAAACAGACCATCGGTCAGTTTCATGATGTTGTCCTTGGTCATACACGTGACCTTGGAGCGGTGGTTGTTCTGGGCGTACTCGAATGCGTAGCGGACGATGCGCTCACACCCTGGACGAGTGATGAGCTTGAGGCACTGCATGACCTCATCGGTCTGTCGGTGCTCGATTCCCGCATACAAGTCTTCTTCGTTCTCACGAACGATCACCACGTTCATCTTGGGATGCCGGGTATGTACAAACGGAGCGTAAGCAACGCACGGACGAACATTCGCGTAGAGTCCCAAAGTCTTCCGCACGGTCACATTCAGGCTCTTAAACCCGCCGCCTTGAGGAGTGGTAATCGGGCTTTTGAGGAAAACGCGAGTCCGGCGCAACGACTCCCAAGCCGACTCCTCAATTCCCGCCGTGATCCCTTTGTCGTAAACGCTCTGCCCGATCTTGATTTCTTCTAGTGCAAGCTTCGCGCCAGATGCTTGAAGAATGCTCAGAACCCCTTCCATAATCTCCGGCCCAATGCCGTCTCCCTGCGCGTAGGTAACGGGCACGGCAATGCTAGACTCGGCCTTACGGTGTTCCAGGGTTGTAGCGAGTGTATCGGTTGTCATCGGTGGGTTCCTCCAGTAATTCGTTCGGGGATATTAGTAGAAGTTGTCTCTTCCCCCGTTTCTTCTGTTTGGAAGTGCAGGCTTCGCTTGGCCGTCATCGCTTGCTCGAGAGCTTGTTGCGGGGTGAGACCAGTTGCTGAAATGTGGCCCATCTTGCGTCCGGGTCGTGCCACGGATTTGTCGTACAGATGCAGTCTTACTTCCGGTATCCGCAGCGCTGCCGTTAGATCGAGCGGCCCAGCACCTGTCCACAGGTCGCCCAGCAGATTCACGATGGCAGCGGGTCGAACGATCTCAGCGGATCCCAGGGGGAGGTCGCAGATGGCTCGCACCAGTTGTTCGAATTGCCCTGTGACGCAAGCCCGTTCGGAAGCGTGATAGCTATTGTGGGGACGCGGCGCCAGTTCGTTCACCAGCAACTTGCCTTGACGGGTCATGAACATTTCCACGACTAGAACGCCTTCCAGGCCAATTTCTGCTGCAATGCTGCGGGCGATGGTTTGCGCCTCAGTAGTCCGTTCCTGCGGAATAGGCGCGGGCAGAACCGACCAAACCAGGATTTGGTTTTCATGGTGGTTGAGCGCGGGAGGGTATACAACGATTTCGCCGTTTGGCCGCCGCGCAACCAGCACGGAAATCTCGTATTCGAGATCTATGGCTTGCTCGGCAACGCTCTCAAGTCCACCGAGATATTCCCAGGCCTTGACGGCATCAAGAGCCGAACCAAGCCGCGTTTGTCCTCGTCCGTCGTAACCGCCTTCGGCGACCTTCACGAAGCAATGTCCTAGCGACTCCGCTACTGAAGTGAGTTCCGCCGAGGATCGCACCGATGTGTAGGCACCAACCGGAAATCCTTGTCGCACCAGCCAGTTTTTCTGACGCAGCCGATTCTGCACCAGATCCAATACCTCAGGGCCCGGCCGGACTGGTGCATATTGGGCTGCGGCAACCAGCGAAGCCACGGAAACTTTCTCGATTTCCAAGGTGACCACGTCGCAGCTCTGCGCCAGTGCCGCCGCTGCCTGTGCATCGTCCCAGCGCGCGGTGATGCAGTTCTCGACCACCGGCCGAATCGCACACTGCGGATCAGGATCGAGCGCATGTACGCGATAGCCGGCAGATCGCGCCGCCAATGCCGTCATGCGACCGAGTTGGCCACCGCCCAGGAGTCCCAACGTGGCCAACGGCAGAATCGGTCTACTGGTGCGAGTGGTATTCATGCCAGAACCTCGCCGAGAACCGCGTCCTCGGCTTGCTTTCGCAGGTCTTTCAAACGCTGCCCCAGTTCGGGATCGTGGAGAGCCAGAATCCGGGCGGCAAGCAAAGCTGCATTACGCGCTCCGGGCTTACCAATGGCAAGAGTCCCCACGGGCACTCCTCCTGGCATCTGGACGATTGAGAGCAAAGCGTCCAGGCCGTTCAAGCCGGTAGCAGCAACGGGGACACCGAGAACCGGCAAGCTTGTGTATGCGGCCACCATGCCCGGAAGATGAGCTGCCCCACCAGCGCCTGCGATGATGATGCGCAAGCCGCGCGATTCAGCGCTCTGCGCGTACTCGGCCATCCACAGCGGCGTACGATGCGCCGAGACAACGCGGACCTCATGAGGCACTTGCAGAGCTTGTAGTGTGTCGCGCGCGCTGGCCATGATTTCAAAGTCGCTGCGGCTTCCCATGATGATGCCTACCAGTGGCTTCATGCGTGGCCTCCCAGATAGGTCGCCAAGCGCCAGAAGATCGGAATGCCCAAAACCACGCTGAACGGGAATGTAATGCCTAGCGCGAGCGTGAGGGAATACGTTGGGTTAGCGTCCGGAAGCGTAGCTCTTACCGCGGGTGGTGCCGCAATGTACGATGCGCTGCCCGCCATTGCGCCGAGTACGGTCGCGCCTCCGGCTGAAAGTCCCGCGAGGTGGCCAGCAATCACACCGAGAACTCCGTGGACCAACGGCGTGACGACCCCGAACACTAGCAGGAACCACCCAACCCGGCGCAAATCTTCTAGCCGCTCGGCCGCCAGCATACCCATTTCCAGGAGGAAGAGCATCAGCGCTCCCTTGAACCCGGAGTCAAAGAACGGCTGTACCTGTTTCCAGCCAGCTTCTCCCATCAGGCAGCCGACTACCAAGCCTCCCGCTAACAGGATCATGGTCCGTCCTGTCACAACCTCACGCAGTGAGCGCAGGAAGGAGGGCGGCGGTGCTGGCTCTTCTGCGACCAACTCCTCCAGCAGCGCTACGGAGCCGCTGCCAGCCGCAGTCACCAATACCGGGGCAGGTTTTGCGCTTCGCTTCATCTTGGCTACTCCTGCAAGCACTCCCAAGCCGAGCGCGATGTGGATGCCAGGGCTCTCCAGCAGCGCCAGCAAGGTAGGCATATAACTCTCGGCGGTGGCTCCCATTGCCGTCACAAACTGCTGAGCAGCAATGAAGGTGACAGCAGACACAGATCCATAGTGCGCCGCAATGCCTGCCGAATCGGCAGTTGAAAACTTTCCCAGGCGTCGCAGCGCGAAATAGGCCGTGACCGGAGTGATGCATCCAAGAATGATGGTGGCCAGTGCAGGTTTTGCGAGCGGAGCCCAGCCTACGCTGGCAAGTTCGTGGCCGCCCTTGAGACCGAGTGCCAGCAGCAAGTAGATCGAGAGACTGGTGTAGAGCGAGGACGGAATGCGCAACTCGCTGCGCACCAGCCGGGCTAAGACGCCCAGAGCAAAGGCAAGAACCACAGGAGAGAGGAGGTTAGCGCGTAGAATCTCTAGGGTACTCATCGGCGTGGGCTCCTTGGATTCGTGCTATGCTGGGCTGAACAAGATGTCTCCAATGACGCGTCTCCTAATACATGTAATACAAAGCATGTATGTTATAACGTATAATACTGGAAGCCTACGAATATGACAAGTGCTATCGCAAGAAAAGGTGGGGGAGGCCGTCCCGCTGCTCCCTGGACCTTCTTGAGCAATCATGCCCACGTCCTGATCTGCCTGGCTCAGGATTCAGCTATGCGCATTCAGGACGTAGCCGAGCGGGTGGGCATTACCTATCGCGCGGTGCAACGCATTCTGGATGAGCTGGAGGAGGCTGGCTACATCACCCGCGGGCGCAAGAAAGAGGATGCTCGCAGCAACCAGTACCGGGTCAACATGAATCTGCCGCTACGTCACCCCGTGGAGCGGCACAGGAGTGTTTCGGCATTGCTCGACCTCGGCCTGCCAGCCCGACCCAAGAGCCGATAGGAACCAAGCCAACGCGTTTAGCGCAGGACTTGTATGGAAGCTTTTCCTGGTCTGCGGTTCCAAAGTACTGTCAATGAACATACGGAAAATATCGGATGCCGCGATTGAGGAGGCTGCCGCACTTTTGCGTTTAGGCAGGCTGGTGGCGTTTCCTACGGAAACGGTGTACGGCTTGGGTGCTGACGCAAGCAATGACATGGCGGTAGCGGAGATCTTTGCGGTTAAGAACAGGCCGCAGTTCAATCCGCTGATCGTGCATGTGGATGGCATCGACATGGCCCGGCGGTTAGTTATTTGGAACGCGACCGCCGACAAGCTTGCGCGAACATTCTGGCCCGGCCCCCTGACACTGGTGTTGCCCCGATTCCCAGGTTCCCCCGTTTCCCTGCTGGTGGGAGCAGGCGGCCCTACGCTCGGTCTGCGCATGCCGTCGGATATCAACGCACGAAAGCTGATTTCAGCAACAGGATTCGCGCTGGCGGCTCCTAGTGCCAACCGCTCCGGTCGGGTGAGTCCTACGACCGCACAACATGTGCACGAGGAGTTGGGCCGCGATGTTCCCCTGATTCTTGACGGTGGCATGTGTCCGGTGGGGATCGAGTCCACCGTAATCGATATCAGCGCCGAAACTGCGGTCCTATTGCGGCCCGGTTTTGTCACCCAGGAACAGATTGAGAATCTGCTCGGCTGCGAGGTGATCGCGAAGGGCGACGATTCGGGTGCCTGTCAATCTCCAGGACGTACGCCGAGTCATTACGCCCCCACGTTGCCACTACGGTTGAATGTTATGGAGCCGCGTGCCGACGAAGCACTGCTCGCATTCGGAATTCATGTACCGCCCGGAGCTAAAATGGTCATCAATTTAAGTGAGGCCAGCGATTTGAAACTGGCTGCTGCGCGCCTGTTTGCTTCTCTGCGTTTACTCGACAAACCGGAATTTACAGCGATTGCCGTAATGCCGATTCCTCATGACGGGCTGGGTGCTGCGATTAACGACAGGCTCATGCGGGCGGCCCACGGTTCAACAGCTTTGGCCGAATCCGCTTGTTAATCTGCAGGCGGATTCAACCGCCGGATCCGGGGGAGACTTTGACGGCACAGTCGCGCGAGTAATCGGCCATGCACCGTCCCACTTACACGATTTCCCGATCAAAAACTGAAACACCTTTAACCAGGCCATCTAGGCCCAATCCACTACCAGAAGATAGAAGCGCAAACCCGCCAAGAAATCGAAAGGCACAAGAAAATGCTGGCCGACTTCAAGCAAACGGTTGCCAAGAACCCGAAGGCGGGTGAAAATCCTTACAGCAAGAACATGCGGCTCCACTGGGAAAAGTACGATAAACCTGTGGAAGTGTTGGCGGCAGAAGCTGTCGAATCCGCTAAGTTTCATACCCTCCGTGCGAAGGAGTTGGAGGGCAAGTAAGCCTTAGCGCACATCTATACCAACCCGTTGACCGGCTGCATCAGAATGCGTTTGGGATAGAATGAGATTTAGTGCGCAGAGTCTCACAATTCGCCGCCATTCTGATGGCTCTGACGTTTTCATCCCTGCCATCTGTGGCGTGCGTGATAACCGACTGGCAGATGACAGCGGAAGAGCGGCAGTGCTGCGAGAAAATGGCGCACAACTGCGAAGCAATGTTCTTGCCAGGTTCGCATTCCTGCTGCCAACATCCTGTCTCGCGTGACACAACTTTCCCCTCAAGAATCCAAGCCAACGGCTCTGGGTTGACCGCGATAGCGTTACCCGACTTGCCATTTTCTCTTTCGCCTCCGCTTGTGAAGAGCGTTTGCAAAACATTCGAATCCCCGCCAAAAAATCTTCTCCGAACGATCAACGTCCTTAGAATCTGATCTTTTTTCGTCCAGTAGAACTGTGAGGGCGCCGTAGTGTGCCTTTGCGTGAACTCATCCTCAGATACTCGTGCGAGGAAAAATGGCGAAGATCAGAAATCTAGCTGTATTTGTTGTCCTTGGCGTTGCTGCGTTCGCGCAGAACACTCCCACCAGTTTGCAGTCGCTGATCACGGCAGCCCGACAGAATAACACCGCGATCCTGGCTGCCGAGCGGGCAATCAAAACCACAACCTATAGGCCAAAGCAAGCGTCCGCCTTTCCGGATACAGAAGTGACGGTGCAGAGCTTTACTGTCGGTAGCCCGCGTCCGTTCGCCGGGTATAGTAACAGCGACTTTGCATACATAGGCTTTGGTGCGTCGCAAGAGCTTCCTTATCCGGGGAAGCGCGCACTCAGAGGCGCTGTGGCTCAACATGAGACTGCGATCTCGGGGGCCGAGAAGAACGGTGTCGTCTGGGATGTTCTCACCCGGCTTAAGCTCGCATATTTTCAACTGTCGGCCTCGCAACAGATCACGTCAGTGCTTGTGAGGAATCAGCAATTTGCGGATCAGATCGAGCAAGCCGCCGAGTCTCGCTACAGAGTCGGGCAAGGAACGCAACAGGACGTGTTGCGGGCGCAACTCGAACGCACCAAGCTGCTGAACGAGCTCTCGATGCAACGCCGCGAGAGTGCTCAGGCACAGGCTGTGCTCAAGGCGCTGCTGAATCGTCCTCCGGACTCGCCGGACGTGCTTCCAGAGCCGTTGTCTGCTCGGCACATTGAAAGTTCCGAAGCGCTCTTCACCAAACTGCGACAAAACAATCCTGAGCTACAAGTTAGCGCGGAGCAAGTCTCGCAAGGGCGTGCCTCGGTTGAACTCGCAAAGCGCGAGAAAAAGCCAGACTTCGGCGTCCAGTACATGTGGCAGCACACAGCCAGTAATTTTCGCGACTACTACATGGGCACATTCTCGATCAAGTTTCCCAACCGTTCCAGGGTGCGCGCGGCGGAAGGGGAATCCCAAGCGAAACTGGCGCAGGCCGAAGCTGAAAAAGAATCACGGCTGAAACAGATGGAGAGCGATTTGGGAGAACAACTTGCAGTTGTTCAGGCTTCCGAACAACAACTGAAAGTCTATGACGAAGGCCTGCTCCCGCAGAGTGAGGCTGCACTCAACGCAGGGCTAGCCGGATACCGTGCCGGAAAGCAGGAGTATCAGGGCCTTCTAGCTTCCTTTGGAGATACTCTCCAACTCTCGATTGATCGTGAGCGCAGGCAGGCTGAACATGAGGCCGCTGTGGCCCGGATCGAAGGCCTGATCGGGGAGGAACTGCAATGAACTACCGCAAACTTTTCATTGTCGCCGCCGTATTGAATGTGGCGCTTGCACTGGGCGCTTATTGGCTTTGGAGATCGTCACGTCCCGCAACAAGCCCAACGAATGCTCGGGAACATCCTCCTATGGAGGGCTTCACCATCAACGCGCCGCCGGAAGGTTCCGCCCCGCCCCTGAGTTCCGTCGAGTTGTCGCCGGAACGTATGCAAAGCATCGGCGTAAGGACTGGACGGATCGTCTATAAGACGATCAACTTCGAGATTCGCGCGACTGGCACGGTTGACGTGGACGAACGACGCCTCGCGTATGTTCAGACCCGCTATCCAGGCTGGGTCAAGGATGTCTTCGTCAATGCAACCTATCAGTTCGTCAAGAAAGGCGAGCCGCTTTTCACGATATATAGCCCGGAACTCGTGGCCAGCGAGCAGGAATACTTGCTGGCCAAGGCTAACGCCCAGCGCGTGGGCCGGAGTTCCGTCGAAGGCGTTTCTTCTGGCGCGGATACACTGTTGCGTTCGGCTCGCGAGCGGTTGCTGCAATGGAATGTGTCGGAATCAGATATTTCCAAAATAGAGACAAACGAAAGACCGGCCACAGATTTCACGTTTGTATCGCCAGTGACCGGATACGTTCTGGAACGCATTGTATTGCCGAACACCTACGTACAGCCTGAAATGCGTTTGTACACCGTCGCTGGTTTGTCGAGTGTGTGGGTCAGCGCGCAGGTATTTCAGGAAGACGCTGGAAAATTGAAGCCCGGCGATCCAGCTGAAATCACAGTCGATGCTTACCCCAGTCGAACGTTCCACGCCCGGGTCGAGCAGCTCCTCCCCCAAGTTGATCCTACGACCCGCACTTTACGCGTGCGATTAGCGATGCCTAACCCAAATCTGCTGCTGAAGCCGGGCATGTTTGTGAATGTCCGCTTGCGTGCTCCGCTAGGACGCCAGCTATTTGTTCCTGCGTCAGCCGTGCTACAGGCCGGGACCCGTCAAGTTGTTTTTGTGTCCCACGGTCCAGGCTCCTTCGAGCCACATGAAGTGCAACTCGGCACTCGCTCGGACGACGGATTCGTTGTGCTGAAGGGGCTCAAAGCTGGCGATGTCGTGGCAACCTCCGCTAACTTCCTGATCGATTCCGAGAGCCAGCTACAGGCCGCAGCTGGAGCCTACACTCCGCCTCCGCCGGGAGCAGGCACAAGCACAGAGATGAACGCCAGCGGTCAGCAAACTTCCGCCGAAGTCACGACCAATCCGTCTCCTCCGCAGAAAGGCAAGAACACGATCCAGGTGAAGCTCACATCAGCGGATGGCAAGCTGTTGTCGGGAGCTAAAGTGGCGGTGCAATTCTTCGTGCCCGCTATGCCGCAGATGGGCATGGCAGCGGTGAGTGCTGCGGTGCAGCTCACCGAGCAGGGGAGTGGAACCTACGCGGGCCAAGTTGAACTCGGCTCCGGAGGCACATGGCAGGTCACGATCAGCGCGGAGCAGGGCGGAAAGATCGTACTGACCAAGCATCTGAGCCTTGTCGCAACGGGAGGGATGTAAGCCATGATCTCCCGTGTCATTGAATGGTGTGCACGAAACAGGTTTCTGGTGTTCGCGGGAGTTCTTTTCCTGTTGCTGGCGGGCATCTGGTCGTTGCAACGTGTGCCGCTCGATGCGTTGCCCGACATCTCTGACGTGCAGGTCATCGTGCATACGCCCTGGCCTGGACGCCCTCCGAACATCATCGAAGATCAGGTCACCTATCCGATTGTCACGACCCTACTCGCTGCGCCGCATGTGAAGGCCGTGCGAGCGCAAACCATGTTTGGTGATTCCTATGTGTTCGTGGTCTTTCAGGATGGCACCGACTTGTACTGGGCGCGTTCGCGCGTTCTCGAATATATTCAGCAGCTCGGTGGGCGCTTACCCGAGGGTGCGCGACCGATGATCGGACCCGACGCGACAGGTGTCGGGTGGGTGTTTGAGTATGTGCTGGTAGATCGAACGCATCAGCATAGCCTGGCAGACTTGCGTTCCTTGCAAGACTGGCAAGTTCGGTACCAGCTGGAAACGGTGCCGGGAGTTGCAGAAATCGCCACCATCGGCGGCTTCGTCAAGCAGTATCAGGTACAGCTTGACCCCAATAAATTGCTCGCCTACGGCATTCCACTTTCTACCGTCATTGAACGTGTTCGCTCCAGCACCAATGAAGTCGGCGGACGAGTGTTAGAGATGAATGGCGCGCGCTACATGGTCCGAGGGCTTGGGTATCTGACTTCGTTGAAAGATTTGGAGGAAGTTCCCGTCAATTCCAAGAACGGCACACCGGTATTGCTGCGCGATCTCGGCACCGTGTCTTTCGGACCGGATATCCGCGAAGGCGTAGCGGAATGGCAGGGAGAGGGAGAAGCCGTTGGTGGCATCGTCGTGATGCGCACCGGCGAGAACGCTCTCAACGTGATTAACGGGATCAAGGCCAAAGTGGCAGAAATCGCGCCCACGCTTCCGCCCGGAGTTGAAATTCATGCTGGTTATGACCGCTCTGGCTTGATTAGCGAATCCATCAAAACGTTGCAACGCGATCTGCTCGTCGAATGTGCGATTGTCAGTTTCGTCTGCATCGTTTTTCTGTTTCATTTCCGTTCGGCGCTCATACCCATTCTTGCCTTGCCCGTTGCTTTACTGGCGGCATTCATCCCAATGCATTTCTTGAACATCAGCAGCAATATCATGTCGCTCGGCGGCTTTGCCCTTGCGATTGGTGTGCTGATTGATGCTTCGATTGTCATCGTCGAGAATGGCTATCGCCATCTTTCCGAAGCGGGAGAGGTCAATGAGAAACAGCGCCGCCGAATCCTGATTGACGCAGCCAAGCAGGTTGGCCCGGCACTTTTCTTCTCGCTTCTGGTCATTGTGGTCTCGTTCCTGCCGGTCTTTCTTCTCGAAGCGCAGGAAGGAAGAATGTTCCGGCCCCTGGCCTGGACGAAAACCCTTTCCGTCGGCTTCTCGTCTTTGCTGGCAATCACGCTCGTTCCCGTGCTTATGCTCATCTTTATCCGAGGGCGGCTCCGGCCCGAAGCGAAGAATCCAGTTTCCCGCATCACGCAGGCGATCTATTTGCCAGTGATCCGCTTCGCTCTGCGCTTTCGTTGGCTGACCATCGCCGTCAACCTGATTTTTCTTGTGGTCACGATTCCACTGGCGCTACGCCTGGGGAGCCAATTCATGCCGCCGCTGTATGAGGGCTCGTCGCTCTACATGCCAACTTCGCTCCCTGGAATTGGGATTACTCAGGCAACCCAGCTCCTGCAAGAGCAAGACAGAATCATTCGGAGTTTTCCTGAAGTGGATAGCGTCTTTGGCGTGGTCGGCCGTTCCGACAGTTCCACGGACAATGCACCGCTCGACATGTATGACACCACGGTCATGCTGAAGCCGCGCGAACAATGGCGCGCAGGAATGAACTATGAAAAACTCATCGCGGAAATGGACGCGAAGCTCCAGTTTCCCGGTCTGTCCAATACCTGGACTATGCCGGTCGAGAACCGGTTGGACATGCAGCTCACCGGGATTAAGACGCCAATTGGCATGAAGATTCAGGGAAGAAACGTGGAAGGCATTCAGGCCGTAGGCGCGCGCATCGAACAACTGCTCTCCCGCCTGCCAGACGTTCGGTCGGTTTTTGCGGAACGAGTTTCTCAAGGCTTCTATCTCAACATTGGGGTGAAGCGACTCGAAGCAGCGAAGTATGGCATGACCGTTGGCGACGTGCAGCGCGCGGTGGAGTCAGGAATCGGTGGCGAGACTGTCGCAGAGAATTTGGAAGGACGGGAGCGCTACCCCATCAATGTAAGATACGCGCGGGATTTCCGGGACACGCCAGAAAGTATTGGCCGTGTGCTGGTCGCCACACCGTCCGGGGCACAAGTACCGCTCGATTCGGTTGCCAGCATCTCATTCTCGCGCGGTCCGGCCATGATCCGAGATGAAGGCGGGCAGCTTACCGGATACGTCTTTATTGATCTGAAAACGAATGACTATGGCAGCTTCGTGAACCGAACTAACCAGTTGCTGACACGGGAACTCAAGCTGCCCACTGGTTTTAGCTTTCAGTGGTCCGGGGAATACGAATTTCAGCTCCGGGCAAAAGAACGAATGAAGCTGATCCTGCCAGTAGTATTCCTGGTGATTTTCATGCTGCTGTACTTGGTGTTTCGTTCCGTCGCGGAAGCGGTCGTGCTCATTCTCCCGACCGTCTATGCCATGAGCGGTGGGCTCTTGCTCCAATGGCTGCTCGGTTACAACTTCAGCGTGGCCGTCTGGGTTGGCTACATTGCACTGTTTGGAATTGCAGTTGAGACAGGCGTCGTCATGGTTGTTTATCTACACGAGGCGCTGGATCGCCGTATTGGGAAAGGTGTTCAACTCACCGAACAGGATATCGAGGAGGCGGCAATCGAAGGAGCGGTGCAACGCCTTCGCCCCAAGCTGATGACAGTGACAGCGGTCCTTGCCAGCCTCGTGCCGATCCTCTGGGAAACTGGTATTGGCTCGGACGTGATGAAGCCAATTGCCGCCCCCGTGGTAGGCGGAATGATTACTTCCACTATTCACGTACTGATTCTGGTGCCTGTATTTTTCGTGATGATGAAAGAGCGCGCGCTACGCAAGGGAACTCTGCGATCAAGTGATCAATTGAACGAACGGGATGAGACTGAACGGGCTTCTCAGTAGCATGATGTGAAGAACGGAGGCGCTATTGCTATAGTTCGGACAGTCGAGAGAGGGTCCTAATCCTGATGAAAGGATTTCCTCCTAAGAGTTCGACGACGCGGAATGGATTGTTGGTTGATGCACCAGAGACTCTCTTCTGCCACTGGGCCAGCAGTTGGTTGATGCGGGTGGCTCGACTCAAAGCATCCTCCGACATGCGAGCGACTCCCAGTAAGAACCGGGCTTGCCAATCGAGTTCTGAGTTTTGCGAAAACGTCCGGGCGCGGCTTGATGTCCTTGGACGCCCGTCATGAGATTTTCGTGCACCTCGCGGGTAAGCCTGACGCAAAGCGGAAGTTTCTTGGGCCGTGAAATTCCGTGCTCAAGAGCCACTACGTAGTTGCCAACTTCCCGAAGATCGTCGGGGCTGCGATCCACGATTGCTCCAGACTCAGCGGCGAGCAACTCACCCAGCGTCGCTTGGGTGCCTTCAATCTTCCTCGATAGCACAGCTTCACGCTGTAGGAAGGGGCGGGTCAAAATATGGGGATTGGGAAGCCGACCACCTTCGCCCGCTAGTCTTCCGACGAGCCGGTCTGCGTCCGATAGCGCGCCAATCAGCCGCGGTGTCCAGTGGAGTTCGGGAAGGAAGGGGCGCAAGTACGAAGGCGGAGTAGCTACCTTGCGATACTCACTTGCCGGGAATGTGAGCTATCTTGGGCATAGACACCTTCAGAGTCGAAAATACCTTTCCGTGCTATTTTCACAAATCAGGATAATCGAAAATAGTGGCGTCGGCTATTTTCTTCGGAGCCTCGCCGGCTTCTTGACCCTTTTGCTGGCAGCGCGCTTGCCCTTGGAACCTCGAGTGCCAGGCAACTTGGCACTGGGCACATAGCTTTGAGCCATATCCAAGCCGAAGATCTCAGAAAGGTTGTCGCTGCGAAGTATGTTCCCAGAAGCAGCTTGCTTCTTCGCCAGGGGAAGTACGGCGGTGGCCTTGGAAATGAGTTCCGTCTCATCCAATGCATGAAGCCGGAAGAGCAGTTCGGGCTGTTCGTCGAGTCGGGCGCCGATGCCGTACAGCACGGCGGCGACGTGTTTGCACATGGATGCCGAATCCGGACAACTGCACGAAAGCTGGATCTCCTTGTGGGTGGGGAACAGCCCGGTCTTTTCGCGGCAAATTCGCTCCATAACGCCCGTAGAAAACCGCCCTTGCAGAAGTTCAATCAGAGAATCAATCGCGCCCGCGCAATCCTGGCAGATGGACTTCCAGCGTGCTTTGGTAACGGGCGTGATTTTCACCGCGATCTTGTAGATATCCGAGCCGCTCACTAAGGCTTTGATTTCGCCTGGGGCAATCTGAAGATCGAGGACCGAGCCGTTGCGCGCATAGGTGCGTCCGCGCGGCAACCGATTCGCGTAATCACTGTAGCGTTCCAGATTCTCGCACCACGCTTTTCCCCAGAAGGTTTTGGCAATGGTGCGGCCTTCGACTGTCACCGGCGAAACTGAATGCTTCTTCTCCCTTAATTGTTCTACCTTGCGTAGCGCTTTTAGCCGCCGCTCTGCAGCGGACACATAGGGCGCCCATCCCCAGTCGTTGTACATGAATCACATCTCCTGTAGCGCGCTGCTCAGGTCCAGCGCCACCAGCTTCAGCAAGTCATCGTCTTTCATTTCCGTGAGCAGCAGACCAGCGCCGCCTTCCAGCAAGTCATGGGAAAGCTGCCGTTTCGATTCGATGAGTTGGTCGATTTTATCCTCCACGGTGCCGCGGCAAACAAACTTATGGACCAGCACGTTCTTGGTTTGTCCGATGCGGAATGCGCGGTCAGTCGCCTGGTTTTCGACCGCCGGATTCCACCACCGGTCGAAGTGCACCACATGGGAAGCGGCGGTCAAGTTGAGTCCGGAGCCACCAGCCTTGAGCGAAAGCACGAAAAATCCAATCGCCTCATCTTCCTGAAAGCGGCGGACCAGTTCTTTGCGCTTCTTCACCTCGTTCTCTCCGTGCAGAACCAGCCCTGGTCGCCCGAAAACCGATTCCAGAAACGTCGCCAGCGGAGCGGTGACTTCGCGAAACTGCGTGAAAATCAAGACTTTCTCCTGTCTCGCGGCGATGACTTCGGCAATGTCGCGCAAGCGGGCCCACTTACCACTGTCTTCCGGGAGCCACGCCCCGTCACCT
>JANXUC010000177.1 GCA_025352065.1 Acidobacteriaceae bacterium
TGCCGCGCGAACGATATTCCGTTCTTTCTGGAATTCATCGTTTACGAAGAAGGCCTGGATGAAAAGAGCGTCGAGTACGCCAAGAAGAAGCCCGAACTCGTCATGGAAGCCATGCGTGAGTTCAACAAAGACCGCTATGGCGTGGACGTAATGAAGGTCGAAGTGCCGATCGCGATGCAGTTTGTGGAAGGCACTCAGAGCTTTAAGGGCACGAAAGCCTACAGCCGTCAGGAAGCGAAGGATCTGTTCCAGAAGGCTTCGGCGGTAGCGACCAAGCCGTTTATTTACCTCTCCGCGGGCGTCAGCAACGCCGAGTTCAGCGAGACGCTGGAGCTGGCAGGGGAATCCGGCGTGAAGTTCAACGGCGTACTCTGCGGTCGCGCAACCTGGAAGGAAGGCATCCCGATTTACGCGAAGCAGGGAGGCGCGGCCTTCCGGCAATGGCTGGAAACCGAAGGCGTGAAGAATATTCAGAATGTGAATGAACGCTTGAAGGCGGCTACTCCTTGGACGGGAATGTACAGCTAAGATTGCTTTTGGCCCATTGGCTCTCGGCTGGACGCCGAGAGCCTTTGTTTTTTTCTGCCGGACGCCCAGACTTTGGGCGTCCCTCTACGTGCTTTCGTTCCATCCTGTGCAAAACAGCCCGCCCATGAATCTTGCCGAAATGTTTTAATAGAGGGGAAACTTCCCTTTTGCATCCGCATCGTATGGATACGACGGCGTTTAGCGGTCGTCAACGCGGGGAAGATTCACCGGAGGGTGGGATGGCCACGGCGCCAACGGCAAGCGCAACACAGCTCGACACACTTTGCATCAACACAATTCGTACGCTCTCTATGGATGCGGTGCAGCAGGCAAACTCCGGCCATCCTGGGACGCCGATGGGTATGGCGCCCGTCGCCTACGAACTCTGGCAGAACTTCCTGCGCTATGATCCCGCGAACGCGGCTTGGCCGGATCGTGACCGTTTCGTGCTCTCGATCGGCCACGCGTCCATGTTGCTGTACTCCATGCTGCACCTCACTGGGGTGAAGGCTCTCGATGCGCGCAACCAGCCGGGCAGCCAGCTCGCGGTTCCGATGGAGGACATCAAGCGCTTTCGCCAGCTCGACAGCAAGTGTCCGGGCCATCCCGAATATCGCTTTACTTCCGGAGTTGAAACAACTACCGGACCGCTCGGCCAAGGTGTTGCGAACAGCGCGGGTATGGCCATCGCCGCGAAGTGGCAGGCGCAGCACTTCAACCGCCCCGGCTTCGAGATTTTCAACTACAAGGTTTACGCCATGTGCGGTGACGGCGACATGATGGAGGGGATCTCCAGCGAGGCAGCGTCTCTCGCTGGCCACTTGAAGCTGGGCAATCTCTGCTGGATTTACGACAGCAACCGCATCACCATCGAAGGCAGCACCGATCTTGCGTTTAACGACGATATCGCCGCGCGCTTCCTAAGCTACGGATGGCATGTGGAGAAAGTCGCGGACGCCAACGATTTGGAAGCACTTGCAGGGGCACTGAAAGCATTCCAGAACACAAACGACCGTCCCACGATGATTATCGTGCATAGCCATATAGGCTTTGGTGCACCGAATAAGCAAGATACGAAAGAGGCTCACGGCGAGCCACTGGGCGAAGATGAAATCCGCCTCGCGAAAAAGAGCTATGGCTGGCCAGAAGATGCCAAATTTCTGGTGCCCGATGGTGTGCGCGAACATTTTAGCGAAGGCATCGGTAAGCGCGGAGAGGGCCTGCGCCGCAAGTGGGAATCCCTGCTCGGCGACTACAAGAAGCAATTCCCGGATCTGGCTCGCTCTCTCGATCAAATGCAGAAGCGCGAATTGCCGGACGGCTGGGATAAGAACCTTCCCGTGTTCCCCGCCGACCCGAAAGGCATGGCTGGACGCGACGCTTCTGGCAAAGCGCTGAACGTTTTGGCGCAGAATGTCCCATGGCTGATGGGCGGCGCTGCCGATCTCGCTCCATCCACAAAAACGCGGCTCACGTTCGGAGATGCGGGAGATTTCCAATCCGACAACTACGGCGGTCGGAACTTCCACTTCGGTATTCGCGAGCACGTCATGGCCGCCGCGCTGAATGGCATGTCGCTCAGCCATATTCGCGCTTACGGTTCCGGATTTCTAATTTTCAGCGACTACGCGCGTGCTTCGATTCGCCTCAGTGCGATCATGGAAATTCCGACCATTCACGTGTTCACGCACGATTCCATCGGCGTCGGCGAAGACGGTCCCACGCACCAGCCCATCGAGCAACTCGCTTCCCTGCGCGCTATTCCCGGGATGTTCGTCTTCCGTCCGGGCGACGCGAACGAAGTTGTGGAAGCCTGGAAAATCATCATGAAGTGCCGCCACGAGCCGGCGCTGCTAGCCGTTTCACGTCAAGCTGTTCCTGTACTGGATCGTACGAAATATTCGGCAGCCTCCGGCGTTGCAAAGGGCGGCTACATCCTCGCAGACACTTCTGACGGCAAGCCCGACGTAATTCTGATTGCTACGGGCACAGAAGTTGCGCTCACGATCGACGCTTACGAAAAGTTGAAAACGGATGGCGTGAAAGCTCGCGTAGTCAGCATGCCGTGCTGTGAGCTCTTTGAGCATCAAGATCAGAGTTATCGAGACACCGTTTTACCGCCGTCGATCCGTGCGCGAGTCGCGGTAGAAATGGCTTCTACCTTCGGCTGGGAGCGCTACGTTGGCCTGGATGGACGCATCGTCGGAATGCGTTCCTTCGGTGCATCTGCTCCGTTGAAGGATTTGCTGAAGCACTTTGGCTTCACTGTGGACGCCGTCGTTGCCGCGGCGAAAGATGTTCTTGCGAGGACAAAATAGCCCATGCGAGTCGTCGCCGGAGCGGACCACGCTGGATTTGATCTCAAGCAGGCTCTGCTGCCTGTATTGAGAGAATTGGGCCACGATGTAATCGACGTGGGCACCCACAGCACAGCTGCCGTCGACTATCCTGATTTTGCCGAAGCCGTGGGTAAAGCGATCCTTGAAGGCCGTGCTGATCGAGGCGTTTTAATCTGTGGCAGCGGGGTGGGCGCATCGGTTGCGGCCAACAAGATGCACGGCATTCGCGCCGCCGTTTGCCACGACACGTATTCGGCGCACCAAGGTGTGGAACACGATGACATGAACGTATTGGTCCTGGGTTCACGCGTGATTGGACCGGCCGTGGCGCCAGAATTGGTCAAGGCATTTCTTTCTGCATCTTTCACGCGCGAAGAGCGTCATATGAGGCGACTCAACAAGGTACTGGCCATCGAACGCTCCGGGATTTAACGGGCTGCGGGCCAGCTTCCAAGACTTCGTCACAACTTCAAGAAAGGCATTTATGAATCCGCTCCAGGAACTGCAAAAATATGGCCAGTCGGTCTGGCTCGATTACATCCGCCGCAACCTCATTACCAGTGGAGACCTTAAGCGGCACATTGATGAAGATGGCTTGCGAGGCATGACCTCGAACCCCGCCATCTTCGAGAAGGCGATAGCTGGTAGCACGGACTACGCCGATTTCCTCAAGTCGCTGGATGGTAAAACGGACCTCGATGCGAAGGCTCGCTACGAACTGCTAGCCATTCGCGATATTCAGGATGCGGCTGACTTGCTCAAGCCGGTCTACGTCAGCAGCAACAAACGCGACGGCTACATCAGTCTGGAAGTTTCTCCTTATCTTGCCCACGACACGAAAGCCACTCTCGCGGAAGCGCGTCGGCTGTGGAAGACGGTAGCCCGCGACAACGTAATGATCAAGGTGCCGGGAACCCCCGAAGGACTTCCGACAATAGAACAGCTGACCAGCGAAGGCATGAACATCAATATCACTTTGCTGTTCGCGCAGGATGTTTATGTCAAGGTCGCGGAAGCCTATATCGCTGGGCTGGAGAAATTTGCCGCCAGCGGCGGGGATGTCAGTCGCATCGCCAGCGTCGCCAGCTTTTTCATCAGCCGCATTGACAGCCTGGTTGACTCGCAGTTGGGCGACAAGCTGAAAGCAACCACCGATCCACAGCAGCAAGCTCTGGTCAAGAGCGTCATGGGCAAGGTCGCAATTGCCAACGGCAAGCTGACCTACCAACGTTATTTATCTCTGTTTAGCGGTCCGCGTTGGGCTGCATTGGCTGCCAAGGGGGCGCAGACGCAGCGTGTTCTTTGGGCCAGCACAGGCACCAAGAATCCCAGCTACTCGGACGTTCTGTACATAGAAGAGCTCATCGGTCCCGATACGGTGAACACAATTCCGCCCGCGACTTTCGACGCTTTCCGCGATCACGGCAAGCTACGCAACAGCCTAACCGAAGACATCCCTGCGGCAACCAGAACTATGGAAGATCTGGCAAAAACCGGTGTTTCCATGAAGGCCGTCACCGACAAACTGACCGATGATGCGGTTCAGTTGTTCAATGATGCGTTTGACAAACTGCTGATTGCCGTCGAGAAAAGCACGAAACCCCCGGCTCGCACGGCGGTGAACGCGCAAACCTATTCCGTACCGGCAACCATGACTGCGGCTGTCAAAAACGAAGTCGATGGCTGGCGCGCCGGAGGCAAGGTGCGGCGACTATGGCAGCACGATGCCTCCATCTGGTCCGGGACCGACGAAGGCAAGTGGCTGGGATGGCTCGGCATTGTCGACGAGCAAATCGCCAACGTTCAAAAACTGATCGATCTGGGAGCGGAAGCGCGCTCGGGCGGATTTACGCAAGTCATGTTGCTCGGCATGGGCGGATCGAGTCTTTGCCCCGAAGTGCTGAAGATGACCTTCGGTCACATTTCGGGCAGCCCCGAATTGTTCGTTCTGGATTCCACCGATCCGGCACAGGTTCGCTCGTTCGAGAAGAATGCGGATCTCAGCAAGAGCCTGTTCATCGTCTCCAGCAAGTCTGGCAGCACCCTCGAACCCAACATCTTCAAGCAGTATTTCTTCGAACGCGTTTCGCAGACTGTGGGCGCGGATAAGGCAGGCAGCCGGTTTATTGCGGTCACCGATCCTGGCTCAAAGATGCAGCAGGTCGCTGAAGGCGATAAGTTCTTACACATTTTCGCCGGAGTACCCTCGATTGGTGGGCGCTACTCGGCGCTATCGAACTTTGGCATGGTTCCAGCGGCTGTGATGGGCTTGGACGTCAAGAAATTCCTGAATAGTGCCCGCGGCATGGTGCAAGCTTGCGGCGCATCCACTCCTGTTGATGAGAATCCGGGTGTCATGCTGGGCATTGTCATGGGCACGGCAGCGCGCAATGGCCTTGACAAGATTACGATTTTGACTTCATCCGGCGTCTCGGATCTTGGCGCATGGTTGGAACAACTCATCGCCGAATCCACTGGCAAGGAAGGCAAAGGCATTGTCCCGGTTGATCGCGAACAGCTTGGCGCGCCTGATGTTTACGGCAACGACCGCATCTTCGCTTACCTGCGCTTGGCAGCCGAACCGGACGCTGCAGTAGACGCGAAGCTTACCGCACTAGAGCAAGCTGGACACCCCGTCGTCCGCATTGTTCTAAACGATGTTTACGATCTGGGTCAGGAATTCTTTCGCTGGGAAATTGCTACAGCGGTCGCGGGATCGATTCTTGGGATCAACGCCTTCAACCAGCCCGACGTCGAAGCCAGCAAGATTGTCACCAAGAGCTTGACTTCGGAATATGAGGCCAAAGGTTCCCTGCCAGTGGAAACTCCGGTACTGGTGGACGCCGGTGTGAAGCTCTTTACAGACGCAGCCAACGCGGACGCTCTCGCCAAAGCTGCTGGCAACGACAAAACTCTCGCCGGATATTTGAGGGCGCATCTAAGCCGCCTCGGCGCGGGCGATTACTTTGCTGTGCTGGGCTACGTCGAGATGAATATGGCGCACGAACAAGCTCTGCAAACATTGCGTCACGCGGTGCGGGACAAGAAGAAGGTTGCGACGTGTCTCGGTTTTGGGCCGCGATTCCTGCACTCGACAGGACAGGATTACAAGGGCGGACCGAATTCCGGTGTATTCTTGCAGATTACCTGTGATGACGCGGCCGATCTGCCCGTTCCTGGACAGAAATATACTTTCGGCATCGTGAAGGCCGCACAAGCACGCGGAGATTTTCAGGTGTTGGCGGACCGCAAGCGGCGGGCGCTACGCGTGCATCTTGGCGCGGATGTGGACGCAGGTTTGGCTGCGCTGGTGAAGGCAGTGCAGCAGGTGCTGGGATAACCCTGCCATGGCCTTTGACACGCGAGAAATAGCACATTCCTCGGGGATGAATCTCCCTTCGGAATGACAAACTTCGACATGTATTTCTAAACGAGTTCTCAGATTTGTTACTTAGGAGCTACCCATGCAGTTAGGAATGGTAGGACTGGGCAGGATGGGCGCGAACATGACGCGCCGTCTGATTCGCGGTGGGCACGAACTCGTAGTCTCGGATTTGAGTCAGGATGCGGTCAAAGGTCTCGTGGGGGAAGGAGCCGTCGGCTCAACTTCGCTGGACGACTTTGTAGGGAAGCTCAAAACTCCGCGTGCAGCTTGGGTCATGGTCCCGGCGGGCGACCCCACGGAGAAGACGGTGCAGGCCCTGGCTGATCGCATGCAAGCGGGCGACACGATCATTGACGGGGGTAACTCCTACTTCAAAGACGACGTCCGCCGCTCGGAACAGCTGAAGAGCAAAGGCATCCACTACATTGACGTCGGCACCAGCGGCGGCGTTTGGGGCATCGACCGGGGTTACTGCATGATGCTCGGCGGCCCCGACGAGGCCGTGCAACGCCTCGATCCTATCTTTAAGACACTGGCTCCGGGACGCGGTAACATTGAGCGCACTCCGGGCCGGGACAAAATGCCTACGGGCACCGCCGAAGACGGTTACATTCACTGCGGACCCTCCGGCTCAGGTCACTTCGTGAAGATGGTCCACAACGGCATTGAATACGGCATGATGCAGGCGTACGCCGAGGGTTTTGATATCTTCAAGAATGCCGACAGCAAAGAATTGCCCACAAATATTCGCTACACGCTGAACTTACCGGACATTGCGGAAGTTTGGCGACGGGGCAGCGTAGTGAGTTCGTGGCTTCTCGATCTGACGGCAATGGCGCTGGTGGAGAACCCCACGCTTTCGGAATATAGCGGCTTTGTGCAGGATTCCGGCGAAGGCCGTTGGACCATCCAGGCGGCGCTGGACGAGGCGGTTCCGGCGGAGGTTCTAACGGCGGCGCTCTATACCCGCTTCCGTTCGCGGCAGGATCATACCTTTGCCGAAAAAATGCTTTCGGCCATGCGGCAGAAATTCGGTGGACACGTCGAACCAGGAAAACACTAGAGTCTTTGTTCTAGATTCAGTTCTAAAACACAACACGCGCGGACGCGAAGGAACGAATGAATGGCTGATCAGAAAGTGGTAGCAGCAGGAAGCGGCGAGCGCGTTGGCCGCCCCGGCGATCCTTGCATTATGGTAATTTTCGGCGCGGCGGGCGATCTTACCCGCCGCAAGCTGATTCCTGCGCTATACAATCTGGCGAAACACGACCTGCTTTCGCGCGAGTTCGCTATCGTTGGAGTAGCCCGCAATGAAATGTCCACCGACGATTTTCGCAAGAAAATGTCGGACGACATTAAGCAGTTCGCGACTACGCAAAGTGTGGATCCAGATATCTGGGAATGGTTTGAGCGCCGCCTTTACTATCTGACCGGCGAATTTACCGACAAAACGCTCTTCACCAAGCTGAATGACCTACTCCAGAAACTGGATAAGGACCACGCTACCCATGGCAATTATTTCTATTACATGGCAACAGCGGCAGATTTCTTCGGCATGATCGTCGAAAATCTTGCCGAAGTCGGGCTAATGAACGATGAAGGCGGTCATTGGCGACGCGTCATCGTCGAAAAGCCGTTTGGCCACGATCTGGAGTCAGCTGTCGCGCTCAACGCACAGCTTTTAAAAGTGGTTCGGGAAAACCAGATTTACCGCATCGACCATTACCTGGGTAAAGAGACCGTCCAGAACATCTTGGCTTTGCGATTCGCCAACGGAATTTTCGAGCCGATCTGGAACCGCCGCTACATCGACCACGTACAAATCTCCGTAGGGGAAACAGTCGGGGTGGAAGGCCGCGGCGGCTATTACGATAACTCCGGCGCGCTGCGGGACATGATGCCCAACCACATCATGCAGCTCATCAGCTTGACCGCCATGGAGCCGCCGATTTCGTTTGAGGCCAATGCTGTTCGCGACGAACAAGCTAAAGTTCTGCACGCCATCCAGCCTCCGACCGGCGAAGAAGTCTTGACCAAGACGATTCGCGGCCAATACGGCGACGGAGAATCTGGCGGGCAACGCGTTCCCGGCTACCGCAACGAGCCTTCCGTGGCGCCGGACTCGCGCACGGAAACTTTTGTCGCCATGAAGGTTGCCATCGACAACTGGCGCTGGGCGGGAGTTCCCTTCTACCTGCGCACAGGCAAGCGGATGGCGGCGCGCAACACGCATGTCGTTATTCAGTTCCGGCGTGCCCCTCTAATTTTGTTCCGCGATACACCCGTAGATAGCATGATGCCGAACCAGTTGGTGCTCCACATTCAGCCCGAGGAAGGCATCTCCCTGCGATTTGCCGCGAAAGTCCCCGGACCCGTGATGCGGCTCGGCTCGGTCGACATGGATTTTCAGTACGCCGACTACTTCGGTGTTCAGCCTAGTACGGGATATGAACGCCTGCTGCACGACTGCATGGTTGGCGACGCTACGCTGTTCCAACGAGCGGACATGGTGGAAGCGGGTTGGAGCATTGTGAATCCGCTGCTCGACGTCTGGAAAGCCTTGCCCCCTCGGAATTTCCCGAACTACGCGGCGGGCACTTGGGGTCCAAAAGAAGCTGACGATCTGCTGGAGAAAGATGGCCGTCGCTGGAGGGACTTCGAAAAGTGATCCTCGCTGGGGATATAGGTGGGACCAACGCTCGACTGGCACTCTTCGCGACAAAAGACGGAGCCCTGCAGCAAGTCACGGAAACCGTGTTTCCGAGTCGGCAACATAGCGGGCTCGACGAAATCGTGGCAAAGTTCGCCGCGCAAGAAAAGCCGCAGCTGGAAGCCGCCTGTTTTGGAATCGCAGGCCCGGTGGTGAACGGACGCTGTCAGACTTCCAACTTGCCTTGGGTCGTTGAGGCCGACCAACTCGCTCGCGAATTACATCTCGCGCAGGCCCTGCTCATCAACGATCTTGAGGCTAACGCCTGGGGCATCGGCGGACTGCGCGGCGACGACTTGGTCAGCCTGAACCAACTCGGAACGAATGCCCCGACGCCCGCACCTCCCACTGGAAATCAAGCCGTGGTGTCGGCGGGAACCGGTCTTGGAGAAGCGGGCCTCTACTGGGATGGCGAGCGGCATCACGTTTTCGCCTGCGAGGGCGGACACACAGATTTCGCCCCGAGAAACGATCTGGAGATGGAACTTCTCGAGTATCTGGTCGCGCGATTTGGCCATGTCAGCTACGAAAGAATTCTTTCCGGCCCGGGTCTGGTCAATGTATTCAACTTTCTGCGGGACAGCGGGCGAGGCCGCCCAGCCACCTGGCTCGTCGAGGAGATGGAGCAATCCGACCCCGCCGCATCCATCTCGAAAGCTGCGCTCCAGGGAAAATGCGAGCTTTGCGAACAAGCCTTGGAGCTCTTTATCTCCATTTACGGCGCGGAAGCTGGAAACATGGCGCTGAAAGTAATGGCCACGGGAGGCGTTTTTCTCGGAGGGGGTATCGCGCCAAAAATTCTTCCTCGCCTTAAAGGTCCGTTGTTCATGGACGCGTTCCGCGGCAAAGGACGAATGCAGCGATTGCTGGAGTCGATTCCCGTCGCCGTGATCGTCAATGACAAGACAGCTCTGCTGGGAGCCGCGCGCTGTGCCCAGGCGAAACTGGCCGTGAGGACAGCGTGAGCGCCGGCGCCGAAGTCCGCGTGCTAGAGAGCCGCCCGGCTCTATTCGAGGCGGCTGTCGCCGAATTCCTCCGAATTACCCTCGCGGCGATCCAAGGAAGCGGTCGGTGCACTGTTGCGTTATCCGGCGGCTCCACGCCCCGCAGCTTCTATTCCCTGCTGGCCGACCAGCCCGACGTCCCGTGGGACAAGATGTTTTTCTTTTTCGGGGATGAGCGCCACGTGTCCCCCGACGATCCCGACAGCAACTTCCGTATGGCCAGCGAGGTACTCTTCTCGCGTGCACCCATACCCGCCGAACACGTTTTCCGCGTCCCAGCCGAGATTCCCGACGCCGAAACCGCTGCCCAATCTTACGAACAAACCGTGCGTCAGTTCTTCACTCTCGAAGAAGAAGGCCTGCCGCGCTTCGATGTGATCTTGCTGGGCATGGGACCCGACGGCCACACGGCTTCCCTGTTCCCTGGAACGGCCGCTCTGCACGAAGACGAACGCCTGGTGACTGCCAACTGGGTCGAAAAGTTCAAGACTTGGCGCATCACGCTGACCTATCCCGTGATCAACAACGCTGCTGAAGTTATGTTTCTGGTGGCTGGAGCAGAAAAGCAGGAAGCCCTCCTCGCCGTATTACAGGGAAAATCCGATCCGGAAACCTATCCCGCACAGGGCGTACGTCCTGAACATGGGCGGCTGGTGTGGCTAGTAGACCCGGAAGCGGCAGGTCCTCTGAAGTAGCCTCTAGGTCAGAACAGCGGAACCATCTTGCGCTTACTCTGGTAAAGCTTCCGGTCCGCTTCGCGCAGCACTTCTGAAATTTCCGAGCCTGCTACGTGCGCTGAAATCCCCCAATTCAATACCAGGTCGAAACCGCGCTTGTTGCTCACATTCCAGCTTTCGGCAGCACGCAGCAGGCGTCGCACCGCAATCTCGGCTTGTTCTTCACTGGTTTCCGGCATCACCACCAGAAATTCGTCCCCCCCATAGCGAAACAAAAGGTCAGCGCCGCGAAAATTGTTCTTCAGTATGCGTGCAACCTCAACCAGCACTTCGTCCCCTGCTCGATGTCCAAAACTTGAATTCACGTTCCTAAATCCATCAATATCCACCATCAGAAAAGTCAGCTGTGTGCCCATTCGGTTGACCCGAGTCACTTCGCGATTCACGAACTCCTCCATGGCGCGACGGTTGAACAGCTGTGTCAGCGGGTCGTACAACGATAGATTTTCCAAACGCTGGCTGTACACCAGTTCGCGAATCAGCGAGCCTCGGGTTAAGTTCAGAGATTTTCGCTGAGCGATCAGGTAAATATTGACCAGCACAATCAGCGTGATCAGTCCAAACATCAACTGTGGAAGAAAGCGGTGATCCAGCACAAGATTCTTTTGCGACCACGCCAGGTTTGGCAGTACCAGCGCAAAGAAGCCGGATGCCAGAACAAGCATGAGCAGCGCGCCAATCGACCAAAGCTGCCAGTCGCGGCTCGAAAGCTCCTCAATCTGCTGCTGGATGTCCTCAGCGCTGTGAGAACCGGTACGCTCCAGACCGCGCAAGCTGTGGGCCAAGTCCATGATTCTCCTCGAGCGGTTCCACTGAACGGAAGAGTACGGCAATATCGCTTGATTTATTTGTACCGGAAATAGGCCACTTCGACGAGACGACCAAAGGACAATGTCCTGTTACGCGCGTAATACTGTCCGTTACCGTTGGAAGGAGCGTACCTAGCTGGGTGTACCAGCGCCTGGGAGAGCCGGAACCGGCGCCAATGCCCGTACCAGCGCCGCCATCTGGTCCAAAGAAAGGGCTTCCGCGCGAACCGACGCTTTAATTTTCGTCTCTTTCAGGGCAGCTTTCACAACTGCTTCCGAATACCGCACCCGCAAATTGTTGGAAAGCGTCTTCCGCTTCTGCGAGAAAGCGAGTTTGAAGAAGTCCACCATCGCTTCGGCAGACACTCCCAATTCCTCCGCTTTCGGTTCCATGCTCAAACGGATCACGGCGGAATGCACTTTCGGCGGTGGGCTGAACGCCTCGGGAGGAAGCTCGAACAACTTTTCCACGTGGGCATAAAGCTGCGCCGTCGCCGAGAGCAAACCGTATTCGCTGTGGCCTGGCTCTGCCACTAAACGATCCGCCACTTCCCGCTGCACCATGATAACGACGCGATCAAAATGCCGCTCAAAGGCAAACAGGTGCAGCAAAATATCCGACGTGATGTAGTAAGGAAGATTGCCCACCACACGCACCTTGTCCAGTACGCGAGTGATTCCCGGACGCATCGTGCCCGGACGCGGAGCAAATAGAGTATCGAAATTCACCGTCAACACGTCCGCCTGAATCACTTCCACATTCGGCACCAGCGCATAAGCCATGCTGAGTTGTGCTGCCAACACTCGATCAACTTCAATCGCGATCAGGCGTCCCGAGCGCTTTGCCAGCATCCCGGTCAGCGTACCCGGGCCAGGGCCAATCTCCAGCACAGTACTTTGGGAAATGTCGCCGAGGGCCTCCACTATGCGGGTTACAGCACTCGTATCCCGCAGAAAATGCTGCCCCAGCTTCGGTTTGCCCCTACGTGCGGCCCCGTTATCCTTTGTCACATTGACCCTCTTTCTCGCCGACGCATACACTTACTGATTGCTCGAGATTGCGCGGAAATCTTTCTGCTGACCTCGCACGCCCTTGGTCATCATAACGGTTTGCCAGCAATTCCGGGGTACATGCGGTAACCGTGGAGGACCTAAATTCATGCACATAGCGTTTGCGGCGTCGGAATGCGTGCCCTATTCAAAAACTGGAGGCTTGGCGGATGTGGTCGGCGCTTTGCCGCGCGCGCTGGCCGCCCTCGGGCACCAGGTCAGCGTCTACCTCCCCAAATACCGGCAGACCAAATTGATCGACCCGCAAACGGTCATTCGCAGCGTGACCATTCCCTTCGACGACAAACACCGCTTCTGCTCCATTCTCAGCGGAGGCTACCAGTCCGGCGTGCGCTTCTACTTTGTCGATTACCCGCCCTACTTCGACCGTGACACCTTATACACCACCACTGCGGGCGACTTCATCGATAATGCTGAACGCTTTACGCTGTTCAGTCGCGCCGTGATTGAGGCGTCGAAAATTCTCGGCGTGCCGCACCTGTTCCATTGCCACGATTGGCAGACGGCACTAATCCCTGTCCTGCTGAAGTCTTTGTACAAGGAAGATCCCGCGTTTCGCGACGTCAATACCGTTTTGACCATCCACAACATCGGATACCAAGGATTATTCTCATCGGAGATTCTTCCACTGCTAATGCTGCCTTGGGACTTGTTCACTATGGACAAGCTCGAATTCTACGGGCAGGTAAATTTCCTGAAAGGCGGCCTCGCAGACGCTGATTTCGTGACTACGGTCAGCAAAAAATACTCGCAGGAAATTCAGACGGCAGAATACGGCTTCGGCCTGGATGGCTTGCTGCGCGGACGCTCGGCGACCGTCACGGGCATCCTGAACGGAGTTGACTACGACGAATGGAGTCCTCAGACGGACGGCTATGTCGTCTCGCGATATAAAAGCGAAGACCTCTCCGGCAAAGCCAAATGTAAGCAGGATCTCCTGAAAGAATTTGGCTTTAAGGATGCGAACACCACCCTGCCGGTCATTGGCATCGTGTCGCGGTTCGCCGGTCAGAAGGGTTTTGACCTGATCGCTCAGGTCATGGATCGTCTCGCACGCGAGGAAATGATTTTGGTCGTTCTCGGCTCGGGCGAAAAGCTGTATGAGGATATGTTCGCCCGCATGGCCAAACAGTTCCCCGGCAAAGTCGCGCTCAAGATCGCCTACGACAACAAGATTGCCCACAAAATCGAAGCCGGCGCAGATATGTTCCTGATGCCATCACGCTACGAACCCTGCGGGCTGAACCAGATTTTCAGCCTCAAATATGGTACGGTTCCCATCGTGCGGGCCACCGGAGGCCTCGACGACACCATCGAACCTTGGGATGCTCGCACTGCCTCCGGCACAGGTTTTAAGTTCACCGAATACACTGGCGAAGCCCTGCTGGCGGCGATTAAGAGCGCCCTGGCAGCCTTCCGCGATCCCACTTCGTGGCAGAAGCTAATGAAGAACGGCATGGCCAAAGACTTCTCCTGGAACACTGCTGCGAAGGAGTACGTGAAAGTCTACGAGAAGGCGCGCAAGGTGCGGACGACAGACAGTGTGGCGTCGAGTGGAACATCTGCGGGCAGCATCGCAGTCCCCGTAGTTTCAAAAACGACGATTTAAGCCGCCCACTGCGATTGTCGAATATCTTTCAAGTTTGTCATTCCGAACAGCTCCATCGTGGGGAATCTGCTATTGCGGTCCAACAGCACTACCCCGTCTTGACGAATCGAGGCCCATCATGGAACACGACCTAGAACAAACAATAGCCCTCCTCACGCGCACTCCCGCGACTCTTAACGCTCTTCTGCGCGACCTGCCGGAAACCTGGACACTTCGCAACGAAGGCGAAAATACCTGGAGCGCCTTCGATATCGTCGGCCATCTAATTCACGGCGAACGCACCGATTGGATGCCGCGTGCCAAGCGTATCCTGCAATTCGGCGAGAGCCAGCCGTTTGAGTGCTACGACCGTTTCGCGCAGGAACGGGAGAGCCAGGGCAGGTCCCTCGCGCAGTTATTGGATGAGTTCGCCCGCGTGCGCTCGGAAAACCTGCGCGATCTTCGCGCTTTGAATTTGCGTCCTGAAGACCTCACCCTCCGCGGAACCCACCCTCGCCTCGGAGCCGTCACTCTGTCCCAACTGCTTTCCACCTGGGCGGCGCATGACTTAACGCACCTGCATCAACTCTGCAGAGTGATGGCGCACCAATATCGCACGGCCGTTGGCCCGTGGAGCGCTTATCTTGGAGTGATGCAGTGTGGAGGGCATAGCGCGTCTCAGAACTAATCCAACGATCCCGAAACTAAAGGCATCCGTCGCAGGCTGGTGGACATCTCAGCAAGTACGATAGCTTGCCGCCGTCTGCCGTCTATGAAATCCACCTTCCGGATTCTTGTGATTTGCCTGCTCACGATGTTCCCAATCTGTGTCGGCGCAGCACCGCTTCCAAAGGAAAGACACACCGACGCCACTTCGAAGCGTTTCGCGGGACACCACATCCAGCTCGAAGGCGTGCGGAACTTCGGC
>JANXUC010000029.1 GCA_025352065.1 Acidobacteriaceae bacterium
TGGGTGCTGCGCTACCGCGTCGGCGGCAAGCTGATAAAATCTCCGCCGACGATAACTTCTTCGATCTCGGCGGCCATTCCCTTCTCGCCACTCAAGTCATCTCTAGAATACGGCGGGTACTGGACGTGGATTTGCCTCTGCGAGCGATATTTGAGGCACCCACGGTTGCAGGAGTAGCAGCGAAAATTGATCGGGTGCGCGGCGCCTTTGGTTCGAATCAGAGCGCCACTTCCACCCAAGGCAAGGTAAGGAGGGTTCCTCGCGATCAGACTTTGCCGCTGTCTTTTGCACAGCAGAGAGTCTGGTTCCTCGATCAGCTTGATCCGAACAATTCGCTTTACAACATTCCACACGCGCTGCGTATGCGGGGCGAATTGAACGTTAGCGCTCTGGAACACGGGCTGAACGAAATTGTGCACCGCCACGAGGCGTTGCGAACCACATTTGCGTCCGAGAAAGGCCAACCTCGGCAAGTAATCGCGCCATCTCTGACACTCCGCTTGGGTCGCGTGGATCTTACGGCTTCGCCGGAGAGGGAACGCGAGGCACGAGCGCGCCAGATCGCCTATGACGAAGGTCAGCAGCCGTTTAATCTTGTCCAAGGCCCGCTGATTCGGGCCACGCTTGTTCAGATGACGAGCGACGACCACATCTTTTGTTTCACTATGCATCACAGTGTGAGCGATGCCTGGTCCACCGCGGTATTGCTGGACGAACTTAGTTTTCTTTACGAAGCTTTTGTCGCAGGCAAGCCGTCGCCGCTACCTCCGCTGGAAATCCAATACGCGGACTACGCGGCCTGGCAACGCGAATGGCTGCAGCGCGAGGTGCTGGAGGAACAGCTTTCCTACTGGCGCGGCAAGTTGCAGGGCGCACCTCCGTTGCTCGCGTTACCCACCGATTATCCGCGCCCCGATGTGCAAACTACCGCGGCAGCCTTGGTCTCGATTCCCTTCCCGCGAGAACTTGCAGAGACTTTGAAGGAGTTCAATCGGCTTGAGGGCGCAACGCTGTTCATGACGCTGCTCACAGCGTACAACGCTTTGCTATCTCGACTGGCGCAACAGGAACAGATTGTGGTGGGGACGGTGGTCGCCAACCGGACTTCTGTCGAGACAGAAGAGCTGATTGGCTTCTTTGCGAACCTTCTGGCATTGCGTACGGACCTGTCCGGGAAGCCCACGTTTCGAGAACTACTGGCGCGCGTGAAAGAAACCGCGCTTGGAGCCTACGCACATCAGGATATGCCGTTCGACAAACTTGTGGAAGAGTTGCAACCGGAACGCAAGCTCAGTCACAACGCCATTGTTCAAGTATTGTTTGCGGTACAGAATGTTCCGAAGCAGCGACGCGAATTAACTGGACTCGAACTCTCAAAGTTCGAAGGCGAGCTGACGGATGCGAAATTCGATCTTCGATTGGTCGTCGTTGAGACAACGGATGGGATCACGGGGCACTGGATTTACAAGACCGCCCTGTTTAGAGCGGAAACAGTGCAACAGATAGCACGGCGATTCGCCACCTTGCTGGGCAATGCGCTGCAGTCTCCCGACGCTCGTTTGAGTACTCTGGAAATGATGACGGACGCAGAGAAGAAGGACCAGGGAGCGAAAAAGCAAGAGCGCAGATATGCGCAGGTAAGTAGTTTGAAAAACATGACTCCGAAGGCAGTCGTGATGAAATCCGCCAAAGAACGCGAGGAGTAGCGAATAGGGATGGGAGCGCAAAGAACAGGATTTTGGTTATCGCCACAGCAGGAACGACTGTGGAAGGAAACCGCAAACCCCAGCGGCTCCTTGCGATCGCAGTGTGTGATTCGACTGGAGGGCGCCCTGCAAGCGAGTCAACTTCGCTCGGCATTGGGAAAGCTGACGGAGCGACACGAAATCCTGCGCACGGTGTTTGTTCCCCATCCCGGCATGAAGGTTCCATTTCAGGTTGTGCTCGACAGTTGTGAACCAGAATGGATTGCGATGGATTTCTCTTCTCGCAAAGAGGACGACCGGAACACCCAGGTGGAAGGGATGCGGCGCAGCGCGTGGAACGCGGCTGCCGACCTCGCGCAAGGGCCCGTACTACATGCCGCGTTTGCGAAACTCACGGATACTTCGTACTGGCTGGTGCTGACTTTGCCGGGCGCTTGTGCGGATGCTCAGAGCTTGCGGCTTTTGGTTGCCGAGCTTGCGGCGTTTTATGGCGGAATAGAACACACTCTGGTGGAAGAGCCCCTACGCTATGCACAATTTGCACAGTGGCAGAAAGAATTGATTGAATCCGAAGAAGAGAGTTCGGTGCGAGAGTCTGAATTCTGGAAGCAGCAGGGCGAACTTGCAGCCCCCGTGTTCCCACTGCAAGGCAAGACGGGCGATTTTTCAGTGGCGGTGCAACCGTTTGCAGTTGAAAGCGAAATCGAATCTAAGTTAAGGGGCCTTTGCGGGCTATGGAAGATACCTGTTTCAGTTGTTGTACTGGGCGCGTGGCAGGTACTTTCTTGGCGGCTCACAGGTCAGGCCGCGTTAGTTACTGGGGTCGTGTACGACGGGCGCGAATACGAAGAGTTGCGCCAAGCCATAGGGCTCCTGGCAAAGACAATTCCGGTGCATGTCCGGATTGAAGGTGACTTCTCCCTAAAAGATGTCGTCAGCCACGCAAGCCAGTCGGTTGAGAAATTGATGGAGTGGCAAGAATACTTCAACCCTGCGAACCATGACGACTACGCTGTTGCCTACGAGCACATATCTCTGCCTGGGGAGTTGGAGTTAGGTGGGGTGCAGTGGTCGGTGGAGTGGGTGCGGGCGGTGTGGGAGCGGTTTGCGCTGAAGCTGGTGTGTCTGG
>JANXUC010000030.1 GCA_025352065.1 Acidobacteriaceae bacterium
ACCTGGGCGGTCTCGCACCGGCACGGGCCGAAGGCGAAGAAGCCAGCGTCTACGGAGCTTTGGTTCTAGGCACGCGTGACTACGTGCGCAAGTGCGGCTTCCAACGTGTGATCATCGGATTGAGCGGCGGCATCGACTCCGCTCTCACCGCCGCCATCGCGGCCGAAGCAGTCGGCCCCGAGAACGTAATCGGTGTCGGCATGCCCGGCCCCTACTCGTCGCAGGGCAGCATCGACGATGCACGCGAACTCGCGAAGAACCTCGGTATTCGCTTTGAACTGCTTTCCATCAACAAAATCTACGAAGCGTGCCGCGGAATTCTCGCCGACGTCTTCAAGGGAAAGCCGCAAGATGCCACCGAAGAAAATATTCAATCCCGCGCGCGCGGAATGGTGTTGATGGGGCTATCCAACAAGCTGGGGGCAATCGTGCTCAGCACGGGAAACAAGTCCGAGCTCGGCGTGGGTTACTGCACGCTTTACGGCGACATGGCTGGTGGCCTCGCTGTCATTTCAGATGTTCCAAAAACGATGGTCTATCGGCTGAGCCGTTACGTAAACTCTCTTCGACCAGTGATTCCGGAAGCCACCATTGAAAAGCCTCCGTCGGCCGAACTGCGTCCCGATCAGAAAGACACCGACAGCTTGCCACCCTACGAAATCCTCGACGTAATCCTGGAAGAATACGTCGAAGACTGCAAAGCTCCAGAAGAGATCGCTGCCGCACACGGATTCGATCCAATTCTTGTGCGACGCGTTGTGCGCATGGTGGACGGCGCGGAATACAAGCGGCAGCAAGCAGCACCGGGGTTGAAGATTTCCGATAAAGCATTCGGCATGGGAAGAAGATTTCCGATTGCCGCGAAACTCACGTAGGCCCGGGCGCCCTCGCCTGCGGCATCAGGCGCAGCCCGAGGCTTATTCGAGAAATGCGCTTACGGGCAACCTTCCATGAGCTGGCATCGCTGCTAAAACTGCACCGGCGAGGCGCCTGTGCCTAGGTGCAACGCCAGGTTTTGTATACACTGTTCATCACGGCTGACACAGTTAACTCGCTCGAAAGGGTCTTCATGTCAAAACGCATTGTTCTTTTTCTAGTTCTTTGCATCGCTTCTATCTCCGCCTTTGCCCAAACCAAACCCGATGTCGCTCTCCCTTCCGAGGAGGCCGTAAATGGTTTTCTGAAATACACTTTCGGTTTTGACGAAGGCACCACGTGGAAGATCGTCAAGATTCAGCCGTCCTCCAACGGACTGGCCGAAGTCAACGTGGTCGTTGCGCAAAAAGAACAACAAGCTGCTTACAAGCTATTGATCACGCCCGACGGCAAACATGTCGTGGTTGGTGAGGTCATTCCTTTTGGAGTGAAGCCCTTTGAGCCAGTGCGCAAGCTGCTCGACGCTGGCGTAACGGGCCCTGTTAAAGGCGCAGCGACGGCTCCAGTAACCATCGTTGAGTTCAGCGATTTTCAGTGCCCGCATTGCAAAGATGCGCAGCCTGCAATCGAAAAGCTCTTAACCGCGCACCCGGAAGTGAAGTTCGTGTTTCAAAATTATCCTCTCCTCATGCATGACTGGGCGCGCAAGGCCGCCAGCTATGCCGATTGCGTGGCCCGAACCAACACCAAGAAAGATGCATTCTGGAAATTCTCTGGCGATGTTTTTGAGAAACAGACCGAAATCACGCTGTCGAATTCCGACGAAAAACTCACCGCGCTAGCCGATGCGGCTGGCGTCAAGGGCGCAGACATCGCCGCTTGCGCGGCTAAACCGGAGACGGACACCCATGTGCAGAAATCTCTAGACTTGGGCGCTGCCGTGGAAGTGACAAGCACGCCGACCTTCTTTATCAACGGACGCAAGGTGAGCAATATCGCGGTAGTTCCAGACGAAGTGCTCACGAAGATCCTAGCCTTCCACGCGAAAGAAGATAAGTAAGACTAGTTTGGGTGGTGCCCCGTCCTTGTCGCGCACTTGCGACAGGGCGGGGTTTTTGATTGGAGAGAGCAGACAGGCTCTACCGCGCGGGCGACAACCAAATCTCCGACGGCGTATCCCGGTCCGCATTGCGCACAATATGCGGCGTCACTACCACCAACAGCTCGTTCTGACTCTCGTCCTTCTGATTGTTGGATGTCACCGCGCGCAACCCAGGAAACTGCCCAAACGCAGGAATGCCGTCGCGGGTACCTTGTTCCGTCTTCGTAATATACCCAGCCACCACCGCGGACTCTCCGTCCTGCAGGGTCACCTGGCCTTTGTATGATCGGTTCGAAATCACAGGGATTCCGTTCACGCTCGTACCTTCCAGTGCGCGAATGCTCAGGTCGAGATCGAGACTAACATCGCCATTGCCGTGAATCGTCGATTTAGCTTTCAAATTCAAGCCAAGATCTTCATACGTAAAAGAAGGGAAGGGCGCTTGATAGGAATTGTTCCCGATCACGCCAGCAATCGCCGAGGTATTGAATACCGGAGCGAACTGCGCATTCTGAACGGGATAGCGCGTGCCTAAAAGAAAACTCGCGGTCTTGTCTTGACCAGCGCGCAAGGTCAAATGTTCCAGTGTAGTAACATCAGATGAATTCATCGACAACTTGGCAGCCGGAGTTCCCAGCGTCACGCCGGTCAAAGTCTTACCACCACCAAAAGTCGCCAAAGGCTGCGAGAACAAAGAGCTTTGTTGGCTCTGCTGTTGTGCCAGCAACGCTGCAATCGCAGTCGAACTTGCCTGGTTGATGCCGCCACTTGCTATGAGCTGGTTGATCAGGTCCTGTACATTCTGTCCGCCCAGCACGCCCAGCGCAGCTGCCGGAATGTTGAACGCTTGAAACTGATTAGGAATACTGAGTCCCATCTTGCGCGTAAAGGTACGATCCACGGCAAAGACCTTTACATCGAGCAGGAGTTGCGGTCTACCCTGGTCCAGTCCTTCAAAGAACGTTGTTACCGCCTTCATGGTGCGTTGCGGTGCGCGTACCGTAATGGTCGAAGAAGCTGCCTGCACGCTCACGAAGCGGATATCAAACAGATTCCGCATCAGGTTCGAGATGTCATTTAGCTCCGGCGGGTTCGCCGCTTCCGGCACGTAAAAGGTGCGATAAGCCATACGCTCATAGGCCCGGCGATTCTCGGCATTGTCCTGCGCCACCAAAATTTGCTTTTCGTCCAGAGGCGTCCAGAACGTCCGGCTCATATCACAAGCAGCCTGCATGGCCGTATAAAAGTCGGCCTTGTCCAGTTCAAACCGCACCTGGCGAGACTGTACGGAATCGTCAATGGTAATCGCAACTCCGAACTGCTGGGCGACTTGCGTGAGCAATCCCCGAGTGTCGCCGCGATAATGGAACGCCTGCGTGCCGGTCCCGGGCTGCAGGTCCAGCGGCTCGGCACTGGCTAGCACGCGCGGGGCGCCCTTGAGCGGCAGCACGTCGTCGCCAATCATGTCCTTCAATCGCTGTAACGCAAACTCATTCTCGGGATCAAGATGGATCGCCGAGCGAAATTCCGCCAGCGCTTCTACCTTTTTTCCATCGACTAGGAACTTATTGCCCCGCTGAATGTGTTCGCTAATCCGTTCCTGACGCGCCAGCTCTTTCGCTGTTTCATAATTCACGTCGTGCGGCACAAGCCGGCCGGCTTCCTCAAAAGCGTTGCAGGCATCCTCGGTGCGATGTTCCCGCTGAAGTTTCAAACCCTTATTGAAAACCTTCTGCGCGCGCTTGCGATCTTGCTTGGAGACCGCAACAGCGGCAGTATTTACAGACGCCGAAGTGGCAGCACAATTCGGATCGCCGCTCGGACACGGCGGAGCAGCCACCGGCTGTTGAGCCAAAGCAAAAGCTGACGCAAACGCCAGCGCGAGGATTGACATAAAGCACCGCATGTTAAGTAGATTGTAACGGGGTAGGAAGCGTTAAAGTCAGCTTACACGAAGTACTAGCACCTTTGAGTGCAACGGGGATCGGTCGAGTGCATACCCGCTGTCGGTCATAAGCGGCAATGGACTCCCG
>JANXUC010000034.1 GCA_025352065.1 Acidobacteriaceae bacterium
TATTTCTACCCCAGTCCACTACATTTCGAGCCCAGGTAAGGTTCTTCGCGTTGCGTCGAATTAAACCACATGCTCCACCGCTTGTGCGGGCCCCCGTCAATTCCTTTGAGTTTCAGCCTTGCGACCGTACTCCCCAGGCGGGATGCTTAAAGCGTTAGCTACGGCACTGCCGGATTGGGTACCGGCAACACCAAGCATCCATCGTTTAGGGCTAGGACTACCAGGGTATCTAATCCTGTTTGCTCCCCTAGCTTTCGTGCATCAGCGTCAGTAATGGTCCAGTGCGCCGCTTTCGCCACAGGTGTTCCTCCCGATATCTACGCATTTCACCGCTACACCGGGAATTCCACGCACCTCTCCCATACTCCGGCACGGCAGTTTCGCCTGCAGGCTCTGGGTTGAGCCCAGAGTTTTCACAGGTGACTTACCGCACAGCCTACGCACCCTTTACGCCCAATAATTCCGAACAACGCTTGCCCCCCTCGTATTACCGCGGCTGCTGGCACGAAGTTAGCCGGGGCTTCTTCTACTGGTACCGTCAGTTTCTTCCCAGTCGAAAGGAGTTTACATCCCAAGGGACTTCATCCTCCACGCGGCGTTGCTGCGTCAGGGTTTCCCCCATTGCGCAAAATTCCCCACTGCTGCCTCCCGTAGGAGTCTGGACCGTGTTTCAGTTCCAGTGTGTCCGTGCGCCCTCTCAGGCCGGATACTGATCATCGTCTTGGTGGGCCATTACCCCGCCAACTAACTAATCAGCCGCGACCCCCTCTTCAAGCGTCTTACCCCTTTGATCCTAAGGAGTTTCACCCTAGGATGTTATGCGGTATTAGCCTTGGTTTCCCGAGGTTATTCCCCACTCGAAGGAAGGTTAGTCACGTGTTACTCACCCGTACGCCACTTTACTCATGGATTGCTCCACTTTCTCGTTCGACTTGCATGTGTTAGGCACGCCGCCAGCGTTGATTCTGAGCCAGGATCAAACTCTCGTTTGAAACCTGAAGCCAACCTCGTTCCTGCGAAGACGAGCCCCGCAAGAAAAGACTGGCCTGCCACGCACGCCGAAGCGCGGTGGCATATTTGTTAGAGATTCGCCCGGATTTTAGATCCGAGTCTTCCAATTCATTACAACGATTTCTCGTTTTAATTCATGACTGGCACGTTCAATCTGTTGTCAAAGACCGCCTACGACATCCGCCTGAGCGGAGCGTTTCAGTCGAACCTCAGAACCGCTATCAGCGGAACCGGTGTCCTCGAAACTTTATAAACATATCGCTATCGAGCCAAGAGTGTCAACCCAGCCAACCCACAGAATTCACACAGCTTTATTCACAGCCCGTGAGATTCCTGCTAGGCCTAGGAGGTGCTCGACCTCACTTTGCGAGGGAGCTTTCTTGCGCAGACAGCAACATGCGACCTTCGCCAAGAGGGGTTGCCAAATATTCGGCACGCGCCGAGGCGAAAGTCTAAAAATTGTAAAAAGATCGCTTGGGAGGCCCCTGCTAAAGAACCCTTCGGAAACTCTATTTCCGAATGCAAACTCCGTGGCCGGAGTTGACTGAAGGCGTTGCCTTCTTTATCTACTATACATCAGATGCTGGACGGGCGACGAGAGTTGCACAATAACGCCCAGCAAGCCACACACCTGCTCTCGACTTGTTAGTTATACCAAAGTGTTTGGGCTAGCGCAAGGGGAAGTTTGTGGAAAACTTTTTACACCCGAACCAAGGGCTTAACCACGGAGGACGCGGAAGGTCGCTGAGGGAATTCTTGGGCTTCGCTGCTGCGCTCTTGCATTAGGCGTGCGTTCTTCGACCGACTACATCTTTATTATTTTGATAGAGTTGGCGAGCAGGAAGGCCTGGCCCCCCCACGAGCCACACTCACGCGGGGCACAGATGCCCTTTGGGAACCTTCGCGGCGGCGGTGCCGTATTGTGGAGGGACGCGAATGTGGTCGAGGGATTGTTTGGTTGAGCGATTTCGCTCGGCCCGCGTCTAAGAGTGAGCGGTAATTGAGTGTGCGGTAATTCCCTTCAGGAGTGTTTATGCGATCTGCGGTGAGTTCGATTTTGATAGTGTGCCTGCTGTGCCCGATGCTGCTGGCGGCTCCGGCAGATTCTGGAGTTGAAACGCGTCGCAAGGCGTTGACCGATTTGCTGGCCGAGCAGTGGGAATACAACTTGCGGACCAGTCCGATTTTCGCCTCGATTTTAGGGGATAAGCGGTGGAACGATAAGATTGACGACTTTTCGCAGAAGGCGATTGACGACGATCTGGCGGAGACGCAGAAGTTTCTTGGGCGCTTTGCGGCGATCGACATGAAGGGGTTTTCGGAGCAAGAGGCTCTGAACAAGCGGCTGATGGTTCGTGACTTGAGCATGAAGCTGGAAGGCGCGCGATTCAAGACATGGGAAATGCCGGTCTCGCAGAATAACGGGCCGCAGATCGACATGCCGCAACTGGTGGCGCTGTTGTCGTTTCAGAACGTGAAGGACTATGAGGATTACATTGCGCGATTGAAGGAGATGCCGCGGGTTTTTGGCGAAACTGTGATCCAGATGCGGAAAGGGATGGCGGAAGGGTTGATGCCTCCGCGGTTGTTGCTGGAGAAAGTTGTGGTGCAGGCGAGCGGGATTGCGGGGCAGAAGGCGGAGGACTCGCCGTTTGCACAGCCGTTCGGGAAATTTCCGGATGCTGTTTTAGCGGAGGATCAGAAGCGCCTGCGCGAGGCCGGGTTAGCGGCGATTCGGGAAGCGGTGTTGCCCGCTTACGCGAAGTTCGCGTCGTTTGTGAAGGATGAGTATGCTCCCAAAGGGCGGGCGGAGCCTGGAGTCTGGGCGCTGCCGAATGGCCCGGAATTTTATGCGTATCGCGTGAAGGACAGTACGACGACGAATCTGACGCCGGAGGAAATCCACCAATTGGGCTTGGTGCAGGTAAAGGAAATTGAAGGCCGGATGTTAGGCGTGGCGCAGCAGCTTGGGTTCAAGGATTTGAAGAGTTTGAATGCGGCGATTGCGGCGGATCCGAAGCTGCATTTTCATTCGCGGCAGGAAATTTTGGATGTTTATAAGAAATATATTCACCAAATGTATGTGAAGATTCCGGAAATGTTTGGCCGTCTGCCGAAGGCGAAGCTGGAAGTGATGCCAATCGAAGAGTTCAACGAGAAGGATGCGTCGACGCACTACAATCAGCCGGCGGCGGATGGATCGCGTCCGGGACATGTGATGGTGAATACGGGGGATTTCGAAAAACGCACCGTGCTGGATGCGGAAACCACGGCGTATCACGAAGGAATTCCTGGGCATCACATGCAGATTGCGATTGCGCAGGAGTTGCCGCAACTGCCGCCGTTCCGGCAGAACGAGTTCTATACGGCGTATACGGAAGGTTGGGCGCTGTATTCGGAGCGACTGGGGAAAGAGGTAGGATTTTTCCAGGACCCGTACAGCTACTACGGGCATTTGCAGGATGATATGTTGAGGGCGATTCGGCTGGTGGTGGATACAGGGTTCCACTCTAAACACTGGTCTCGACAACAGGTGGTGGACTTTTTTCATGACCATTCGGGGATCGACGAGGTTGAAGTGCAGAGCGAGACGGATCGCTACATGGCCTGGCCGGCGCAGGCTTTGGGCTACAAGATTGGTCAGTTGGAAATTTTGAAGCTGCGGCAGTATGCCAAGGATGAGTTGGGGGATCGGTTCAATCTGAGCGCGTTTCATGATGAAGTTTTGGGAGCGGGGGCACTGCCGCTGGATGTACTTTCGGAACGGATTCATGAGTGGGTGCGAGAGCAGAAGGGTGTGGTGGCGAAGGCGAAGTTGAACTAGTTCGGGAATTGTGGATAGAGGCCAGCGGGTATCCGCTGGCCTTTTGTTTTCGGCTGATAGGGAAGGCGGCCGCAGCGGCTAAAGCCGAGGCGCTGGTGGTCTGTATGGCACGACTGAAGTCGTGCCCTTCCCGCAGAGCCTGGCCGAGGATTTTGTTGTTGTTCTAAACACGAGGGCACGCAAAAGCGGCTAAAGTCAGAAGCTGGCGAGTAGGAATGCTCGCCCTACCCGGGCAACTGCCAAGGTCAAAGTCAACATCAAGAGCCAACTTCAAACACCGACGTCAAAACCTACGTCAACGGCAGCGGACAAGAGTGTGCTCTCTACATGGACCCGGCGGAGCTAACTCCGCTGCCACACGATTTTCCGGTTAGAACTCGAGGGTTAGGAAGCGGGCTTCGGTTGGTCCGGTATTGGTTAGGGTGTGGGTGAAGCCTCCGGGGACCCATTTGATGTCTCCGGCTTTTTGGTGGAGTTCTGCGGGGGGTTTGCCTTCAGCGTCGCTGCGGAAGTTGAGGTCGGTGACGGCGACGACTAGATGTGGGCCTTTGTGTTCGTGGCGCGGGAGGGCGGCTCCGGGGGGGAGGCGGATTTCGGAGACATGGACGCCATGCTGGGTGAAGAGAGCTATTTGCGCGGGGCTAACGGGTGGCGCAAAGTCGGTGGCGGGTGAGTGGGTAGTATCGCGCAAGAGTTCGATGGTGATGTTGCGGAAGGGCTGGTCGGAGAGATCGCGAGCGGTGTGGGAGAAACCTCCCATAAGGAAGCGGGTGTCTCCATTTTGGAGTTTGAGCTGGACTGGCGATTTGCCGGTGACGGTGTTTTCGACTTCGGAGTCGCCGAGGGTGATGAAGACGTAGTCGTGGTCGTGGCGGTGGATCAGGGTTTGCGCGTGCGGGGGGACTTCGACTTTGAAGGCGCGTACGTATTCGTTTTCTAGAACAACGTGGTGGGAGGGTTCGGCGGTGATGGGGATTTCGTTCGGGGTTTGTGCGGTGGCTAGGGTGGCGAGGAGGAGGTAGGGGAGGAGAAAACGGTGAGGTTTCATGGGAAAAATTTTAGCATTGGTCGAGTTTCCATTTGTATAGCCAGGAAATCTCCGTCCTCTTTCGCACAGAACGCGAAAGAAGGACGGGGGCACCCATGGATGACAATTTTTCGGGGAGTTTTCTTCCTCCCACCTTATTTCGCACAGAACGCGAAAGAAGGTGGGGCACCCTTAGCATTTCGCCCTGCGCCCACCGCTGAAGAGCAGATTCCTCGCGGCGCTTCGGAAGGACAAATTCCCAGGTATCGGCCCTAACGTTGGCGCGTTTTTTGGATGAAGACTTCCATTTCGTTCAAATACTTATCGAGCGCTTTCTTGCCGGCCGCCGTCAGGCTATATTCTGTTCTGGGAACACGATCTTCGAAGCGCTTGCTGCATGCTATGTAGCCGGCATCTTCGAGCTTGCGGGCGTGGACGCTGAGGTTGCCGTCGGTTGTGTCGAGCAGGCGCTTGAGGTCGGTGAAGCTGAGCGCGTGGTTGACCGCCAGGGCGCTGATGATGCCGAGGCGAAGGCGCTCGTGGATGACGCGGTCGAAGTCGGGCATGTCGCCGGTGCGAGCTTCGGGCTGTGCGGGAGAGAGATTTCGCTTGCTGGATGCCACAACGATTTTGTTTTTCGGCAGAAGTAATCTAGGTTTAGCCACCGTGTTTCCTCGCGATCCAATAGCCGAACAGAATGTGGAGGCCGCCGAAACCGAGGGCCATAGCCAAGTTGCCCAAAGCTGGCAGGAGCAGTGCTGCGGCTCCGGTGGCCATGAAGCAGGCTCCCATGACCGGGACGATGGGAACGGAGAGGAGGCCGCCGCTGATGACGGCGCCGCCGTAGATGAGACTCCAGACTCCGGGGAGGCTGCGCGTCATTCCGGCGCGATAAAGAATGAGCGTGACGACTGCACCTGCGAGCAACGGAGGAAGAAATCCGAGGAGGAATTTTCTTCCGGGGCCGCTGATCAAAGGGACACCGAGGCGTTGCGATTTTAGATTCATGGCGAAGCTGGCGATGGTGGCGGCGAGGCAGGCTTCAGCGAACCAGGTCAGGGTCCAACCGGACGCAGTTCCCTGGCGGGAGGCAAGATAGGCCGCTGTCAGGGCGGTTGCGCCAATGAGGACTTGTCCCCAGCCGGGGACGGCGGTGAAGGCGCTGGAGCGCTTCATGGTGTCGCGCATGAAGCGGAGGTGGGCGAGGGGATCGGCTAGCGAGTCGGCGTCGCTCGGCTCCGGCGGCGATGGCACTCGCGAGCTGTCGAGACGGCGCGGGGAGCGGCAGTTGGGGCGGTGGCGCATGAGATAAGTCTAATTGGATTTTCCCATGTGTCAAGTTCTTTGTGGTGTAAAGCGAAGGAGACGTTTTCAATGCAGCGGGCTGCTGGCGATGGTTCGACAAAATTGGCCGTGGGCTATTGATAGCCCACGGCCAACGGGTTCTATGCGGTTACGGCGTTACGGTCAAGCTCGCCGTAGTGAAATGGGTGACGCCGCTGTACTTTCCGGTAATTTTCAAGGTGAAAGTACCCGTTGTCCCTGTCGCCGATGGCGTGACCGTCAGGGTAGAGGTGTTGGGGGTGGGATTGGGAGAGAACTTGCTCGCCGCGCCCGCGGGCTTACCAGTCAGGCTCAGAGACACCGAGTTCGTGAAGCCGTTTAGAGGCGTTATGGTGACGGTGTAGGTGGCGACATTTCCCCGAGCCACCGTCAGCGAGGACGGAGTGACCGCGATGGAAAAGTCTTTGGATGTGACGGTGGCCTTGGCGGTGCCTTTGATACTGCCGTTGGTAGCCGTTACGGTGAAGGGTCCGCCGGTGGCCGAGCCGGCGGTGAACAGACCCGTGGAGCTGATGATGCCGCCTCCGCTGACCGTCCAAGTGAAGATGGGTTGCGGGTTCAGCTTAACGCCAAACTGATCGAAGCCAGTGGCGGTGAACTGCTGCGTGGTGTTCGGGAGCAGCGAGACGTTGGTGGGAGCGACCTTGATGGTTGTCAGCACAAGGTTGGAGGTGACGGTGACGCTGGCAGTGCCAGTGACGCTGCCGCTAGTCGCGGTCGCGGTAAAGAGGCCGCCAGCAGTTGAGCCGGCGGTGAACAAGCCCGTCGTGGCGTTGATCGTCCCTCCGCCGCTCACCGACCAGGTGAAGGTAGGCTGAGGGCTCAGAGGCTGGCCGAATTGATCCAAGCCGGTTGCCGAGAATTGCTGCGTTCCGCCCGTCGGTACTGATGCGCTGGCGGGTGAAACCGTGATGGTGGTAAGAACCGGCGGCGCGTTGTTGCACGAAGGGAACTTGAACGAAGCAATCTGGGTGCTCCAGTTAAAGGTGCCATTCGCCTTCAAATACATCGTGGTGTAAAAGAATGTGCAATCGTCGGTTGGATCGATGGTCATCGCACTGTAGTCGCCCCAGCGGCTAAGGCCGGCGGTCTGGGAGCCAGCGCCGTTGAGTATGGTGTTCTCGGCCTGGAGAGTTCCGAGAGCATCGGTCGGCACGCGCCCCGTGTAGCGGATGGCGGGATGTATGGTCGAACTGGAAACGGTGTAGCCCAGTGCGATGTTGCCCACCTGGTCCATCCCGATGCTGCCCATCCAACGGAAGTTCGCATCTGGGGCGTAGGTACCCGATTGAAAGACGGCCGGGGTGGTGCTGAGACCGCGGATTTCATACCAACGTATGCCCACGCTGGCGCCCGCGGTTACGGAGTGATTGACGACCAAGGCTTCGTGGTCGCCGAAGTTGCGGTAGGCGAGACGATGCATCAATCGATCAGCCAGGGAGTCGAGCTGCTGCGTGGTGCCGGACTGGGGGATGCAGGTCCCGCCGCCGCCGCAGGCAGCGGCAAACGCCGGCGCGAGAATGTTGCTGTGAACAAAGGTTGAGTTGCCCGGCGTCACAAAGTCGGTGTGGAATTTCCAGATGTCCAGCGATGCGCTGTCGTTGCCAAAGGCGACGAAGTAGTTGGGCGAGCCTGCAGGCGGAGCCGTGGCACCGTCGAGATCGGACGGCAGCAGGCCGCCGAAGGTGGGGGTGAGCTGGAAGCAGATTTGCGTGGCGGGGATGCCGGCCAGCATCGCGGTGCGGTCGAAAGCGCAGGCGCGGCCGCCGACGAAAGAGTTGCCGCTAAACATATTGAAGCTGATGTAGTAGCCGTCGGGCCAAACGCCGAGCTTTGGGTAGTCGTTGAAGTTGGGCTGCGTGAATGCGTAGCGGGCGTAAGTGCCGGTTGCATCGGAAGTAGTGGAAACGGCCACGCACTGCAGAAAGGGCGTGGTTGAGACCGAGAACTGGGTGAGGACCCAGCGGTTGGCCGCCTTGTCGTACTGGACGACGGGGTCGCCATCGTTGTTGGTCTGACAACCGCCGCCGAACCCGCTCCAGAGGGTGTTGCCGGCTTTGGGAAAGCCGGCGGCAATAGCGCCGGTTGTTTTATCGAATACTGCAATGGATTCGTTCACCCATTGGACGTACTGAGTCGCTCCCACGGCGCCGTTGGTGTCGGGGGGCGCGGCGTTGGGGATGAAACCATAGTCGCCAGTGCCGATGCCCGCGAAATTCAGGCCTGGGGTCGTGGCCACCAAGCGTCGCGGCGACACGGTGGACTGTAAAACAGGGTCCACCCCGTGCGGGGAGGGAGGGTGCGGAATGCGCCCGAGAGGCTCTTCGTGATTAGCAGCCGACCTTGGTTGAGCGGGAATATCGCGCAGGGGCGGAGAAATGTCGTGCCGAATCGCATCGCTAACTTCCAGCTTGCCGACGGCAGCCTCGGAGGCTGAATCTTGAGCGCGCGCCGAATAAGATAAGAACGCGATCGTAGAAAAAAGAATGAGCAAATGAAAGTTTTTCTTGTTCACGGAGACCCCCGAGGAAAGACGCACTAAGACTCGTTGGATTATTGGTCACGGAGGCAAGCAAGTCAAGATGCAATGTTTTGCGACCCGGCAACAGCGTGAATAGGCCGTTATTGCTGGTAGTTCAGGATGGAGAAGACATCCAAGCCTTTGAGTTTGTCGCGGCCTTTTAGGAAATCAAGTTCGACGACGAAACCGAGGCCGGCGACTTCGGCTCCCTGGGATTGCGCAAGCTCAACCGTGGCTCACTACCTAATCATTCTTGTTGGAGCGTAAGTTCAACTTGTGCGGCGGTGGGCTCTAAACAATTTGGTGACACCTAGGGCAATCACTCTCGAAAACGAATTCTTGGCATCTTCGCGGTTTCCGGCGAGCATTGCTTTGTTGCGCGATCGTGAAGAAAGCCTGACAAAACTGCCCTCGTTGCTTTGCGGCCGCCCAGTCGATTTTCCTCGCGGCTCCCAGGTAAGGGTCATACTTTTTCGGTGGCGGCGAGGCCAACCATGACCTAACAGAAGCTATCCAGTTTATGAGTGCGCTCATAGCTTGTTCCACATCTGACGTCGAGTCGCTCAGGGGCTAAAGCCCACAGTCTATCAAGCCTCGGCGGCACGGCTGAAGCCGTGCCCTGATACGAATCCGTGACAAGAAACTGCCGCCCCGTCTGGCGGACAAGAGCGTCCGCACTCTATCTTCTACTTGTCGTAGTTCAGAATTGAGAACACATCCAAACCCTTAAGTTTGTCGCGGCCTTGGAGGAAATCAAGTTCGACGACGAAGCCTAAGCCGGCGACTTCTGCGCCGAGGGATTTTGCCAGCTTTACCGTGGCTTCGGCGGTGCCTCCCGTGGCTAGGAGGTCGTCGATGATGATTACGCGCTGGCCTTTTTGGATGGCATCTTTGTGGATCTCGAGGGTGTTGCTGCCGTATTCGAGGTCGTAGCTGACCTTGGCGGTCTCGGCGGGGAGTTTGCCGGGCTTGCGGACGGGGACAAAGCCCGCGTTGAGGCGATAGGCCAGAGCGGGAGCGAAGATGAAGCCGCGCGCTTCCATTCCAAGAACTAAATCGATGTCTTTGCCGACGTAGTGCTCGGAGAGCTGGTCGATCAGCGTGGCGTAGCCCAGCTTATCTTTGAGGAGAGTGGTGATGTCGTAGAAGAGGATGCCAGGTTTAGGGAAGTCGGGTATTTCGCGGATTAAGGATTTGAGTTGGGAGGAGTTCATAGGGAATTTTTAATTTGGTAATTTGGTAATTTGCGAACCACACCTTTTTACCATGTGCCTTCGATACGGAAGGTTCTGCAGTCGGGGATCGGTTCGGCTTCAATCTCCTCTACTCGGTCGACGCGGGCGGCTCGGGGACCTTGCCATAACTTTGCCTGCAAGGCCTTTAGCTGAGCTTGTGTGCCGATGGCGAGAAGTTCGACTGCGCCGTCGGAATTGTTGCGGACCCATCCCACGACGGCGAGCTTGTGGGCTTCGGATTCGACGAACCATCGGAAGCCGACGCCCTGGACTCGTCCGCGGACAGTGAAGCGTCGGGCTTGATTGTTGGGTGCTGTCATCTTCTCGAACTAATTTTTACCACAGAGGACGCGGAGGTTCGCAGAGGAAAATCTGGGAACTCAAACCTTCCGGTGGTTCCTCGTTTTCTTACTTGGGTTAGATTCCTGTCTCCCACCTTCTTTCGCAAAGAACGCGAAAGAAGGTGGGGCACCCTTGTGTTTTTACATCCGGAGAGATCAAGGCCGGGATCAAGATAAAAGCTGGACGGAGCAAGCTCCGTCTCCACACAAACTTTTATGCGCGGGAGAGGTAGGCGCCTTCGGCGGTGTCGACACGGATGGTTTCGCCTTCGTTGATGAAGGCGGGGACTTGGACGACCAATCCGGTTTCTAGTTTCGCGGGTTTGGTGACGGCGCTGGCGGTGGCGCTGCGCATGCCGGGCTCGGTCTCGATGACTTTCATCTCGACGGCTTGCGGGAGCTCAATGCCGACGGCTTTGCCATCGAAAAATTCGACGGTGATCTGGAGATTGGGGATCAGGTACTCGACAGCATCGCCGAGGACATCGCGACCGAGCTGCATTTGCTCGTAGTTTTCGGTGTTCATGAAGACGTAGTAGTCGCCGTCGTTGTAGAGGTATTCCATTTTTTCTTCGTCGACGATGACGCGCTCGATGGGGTCAGGAGAGCGGAAGCGGTGTTCGAAAATGGCGCCGGTACGGAGGTTGCGCAGCTTGGCCTGGATGAACGCGCGCAGGTTGCCGGGGGTGCGATGCTCGACGCTGAAGACGGAGCATAGGTTGTTTTCGTGCTTGATGACCATACCGGGGCGCATTTGGGTGGCTGGAATTGACATGATTGCGGAACTCTCCTTAACAATTTTGCTGGCTGCCGATCAGGTCCTAATCTTTATCAAATCTTTCTCTTGGTCAACGGAGGGAAAGAGAACGGGGTCTCTACCGCACGCGTGGGTTGATATTAAATTGTACACGGCGAGGGAATATCCAGGAAACTGACGCTGCGGGGTACGGCAGAGGGCTAGAATTGGCTTGTAGCTGTTTGGGCCACAAACATTGGGAAAGGTGGTTCTTATGTCGTCGAGAGATGATGAGTCTGGGAGTTACGAAGCTGCGGATGGCGAGGGTGAAAGTCGCGGGGCGTTTGGAATTGCGACTGCGTTCTTTATGTTGGGCGTGGGATGTGGAGCTGCAGCGGCAATGTTGGTGACACCGAAGACAGGTCGGCAGATGCGACGAATTTTAAAGCGTCGCTTTGAAGATGCGCGAGAGAACGTTGGAGATTTCGCGGATGAGGCGCAGGATCGGATGGAAGATACGCTGGAGCAGGGCGGACGCTGGGCTCGGGGCGTGGCGGCTGTGGCGAAAGAAAAGATGGGACGGTAATGTGGAGAGTGAGGCGAGCAGGAATGCTCGCCCTACACTGTTGCAGACGATTTCAAGAAGAGCGGTTCGGTTCAGAAGTGCTCTCCCAGGCGAGGCGCCTGGGGTCATGTGAGGCTGGTACGTGAAACTCAGTACAGGTGGAAGTCGACTTCTATGTTGACTTGAACCGCTACTGGGATGCCGTCTTTGTTTCTGCCGGGCTCAAACTTCCAGGTTCTTACGGACTCGATCGCCTTTTCGTCCAGCCCTAAACCGAGAGAGCGGGCTACGCGGACATCGCGGGGCCGGCCATCTGTACCGACGATGATGGTTAGGACGACGACGCCTTGATACTTGGCCTTGCGGGCCTCTTCCGAGTATTCAGGATCGGGTTGAAAGATCGGCACGGGCGCTGTGACACCGCCGCCGACCCGGAAAACGCCCTTACCGCTGCCGACGCCTCCGCCTGATCCGCTGCCAATACCGCCACCAGTACCGGGCCCGTTCGAGAGCGGGCCGCCAATTTTGCCTAAAGGATCGCCAAGCTGGGCCATCTGCGGCGGTGGAGGCGTGGGAGGTCCGACCAAGGTTGGAGCAACTTCAAGCTGAGCGGGTTTGGGATCGACGCGGGGAGGCGTGATCTGCATCTTTGCTGACTGCGGGAGAACGCCTTTGCTCGCAGGCTTGGGATCGCTGGCTCCGCCACCACTGGGGCCACCAATGATTTTCGAGGGCTCCATGGGCAAAGTGAGCTCAATGATTTGGGTCGGAGTCTCCGGCATGATCACAGTACGCACCAGCCACTTTGAAACGGCCAGGAAGAGAACTAGAGCGGTGATGATAAAGGCGTAGGAGCCGATGAACGCTCCGGGCTTTCTTTCGTAGATGTCGTAGCCTTCACCGAACAGGGTGGGGAGGATAGTCGGCTCGCGGCGCGACGCAGAGACGGACTGCGGGGGTGGAGGAGTCTGCACCTCCGGTGTGGTGACTGGGGCTTCCGGCATGGTTTCCTGCTCTTCAGAGTATAGACGCAAAACAGCCCCCTTCCGTTGCAAAAGGCGGTACTTTATTACTTTTGGATTAGGATGCGGCGGGGGTTGGCTCGGTGGCCCGTTTCTGGCGATTTATTTGCCGATTCGTAAGATTTAACGAAAGATGGCACGGAAGAAGCCTTTTACTTTGCCGAAGAATGTGCGCGGTTTGGGCTGTTCATCCTTGGGCAGAGGCTTGGGCTGGGCGCTCGGCGGATTGGCTGGTGAGGATGCTGGCTTGGCCCGAGCGGGCTGCGGTTTCTGTTTTTTCGAAGCGGGAGGAGCTTTTTCTTTCTTTGACTTTTTGGCACCGGGTTGCTTGGCATCCATCGCAGCTTCGGAAGGCGCTGCGGTGATGGCGGGAAGCGGGGTAGGAGGAGCATCGGTAGTGGGGGGCGCGTCTCCACGAAATATGAATGGGGCCTCGACCTGCACCTGTACCGGCATCGACGGAGGAGTGGGCTGGGTGGAAGACGGAGGCGGATTGAACCCGCGGACCTGTGTGGTCAAAGGCTGGTCAACCAGCGGGACGTTTGGCTGGGCACCTGCCTGCTGCGCTGGAGGCAAGGTGGCAGCTGCCGCTTGAACGGTGCCGGATTGGGCTGGCATCACGGCGAGCAATTGCGGCTGGCGAAGAGGAGGGCATCCGCACTCCAATGGAACGTTGGCGTCATTCTGACTGAGTCGTCCGGCACGAAAGACGATTTGCTCGACGGGTTTTACCTGGTAGGTGCCCTCGCCTATGAGTTCGGAAACGATGGCGGAAGCGGTGTTGCCCGAGAGGGCGCGCACGCAGGTGTTCCCTTTTGTGTCCGCGCTGATGGCGAAATGGAATTCGCCGGGACCGGGGAGGAGGATGCGGAAATCAGGAGTAAGGATCGTGTCGGCTGAGGAAGCCAGGGCGTAGTGGAGTTCGAGAGCGCCTTCGCTCATGCCGAGCATGACGCTACGGCCGTTGGCGGTGGGCGTAATGGAAACGGTGGTGCCGGGGCAGACATGGATTTCTCCGCCGCGATCCAAACGCATGACGGCGGTATCGAGGCCAGCGGAGATGGCGGAGCCCGGAGAAGCCTTGCTGACCGGCACTGCGGCGGGAGAGCTGTTGCTGGATCCGGTGGAAAGCCCGAGACCGTAGGTACCTTCTCCGGGGCCAGGACGAGGGACGGGTTGCTGCGTTGCTGTGGGCGGGGGCGGTGGAGCGGCCGAGCTGGTCTGCAAATGAACAACGAAAGATACGTCGCCGGGCTCATAGGAATATTCGTGATCGCCGTTTAGATCCAACACGATGCGAGTAATGGGCGGGCTTTTGCGGAATTGATTGATGCGAACCGACTTCACGTCGGCGTTGTTGACAGCGATGCTCGAGGGATGCGATCCGACGAGAGTGTCGGGTAGGTCGACAACCAAACGATCGGGATTTTGAAGGCGCGTGAAGCCTGGAGTCACGGATTTGGTACACAGGACGGTGAGGTCGAATCCGCTGGGGCCGGCGCTGGTGCTGACTTTGCTGAGCGTGGAGTAGCCTGGGAGGGCGGCGGCTGGCTTTACGGCTTCTGGCTTTTGGGTAATCGGTGCTTGCGCGTCGGATTTTGGGCCCGAGCACACCGATGCAGCCATCAGGGCGAGAAGGACAAGCGGGCTGGTGGAGTGAAATCGAGGCAAAGTTATGCTCTTGCGTTATGAATGCTCTGAAACTCTAACGATAGCATTGCGGGAGTGGTTGGCAAGGCAAAACCGTTTACCACGGAGGACACCGGGGGTCAAAGAAATAGCAGATTCCTCACGAAGAAACGTTAGGAATGACAAACAGTGAGGGGATTTCTCTGATGTGGAAGGGATTTCTTTGAGTGGATGGAACTTTTCTGAGTGGAGGGGACTGTGCCGCGTGGAGCCGAGAAGACCTGCAAACGGCTGGAGCCTTTCCGACGAAAGGATTCTTCGCCGCGCTCAGAGGCTGTGACTTTATTCAAATTACGCGGTTTTTAGGCGCGTAAGTTGTTTGTTTTCAGCGTTAGTTTTTGGAACAAACAATAAAGTCACAGGCTCTCAGAATGACAAGCGAGTTTGTGGCGTGAGCCAATGAGACACGATTTTAGCGGTTGTCTCCGCCATCGCTGGGAATCATTTCGCAGTTGGCAATGCATTGTAGGGTTTGGAATTCGATTTCGGATTTTTTGTGCGAACGGATTGGGGAATCTGATACAAGAATCAGCGACTGCGGACCTTCTCCGCGATTGAGTTTGCATTCGAATTCCATGGACTGAACGCCGCGCTGTTTGCAGGTGGTCTGGGAGAGCGCCGAAGAAAGCGCCCCGGAACTATCGAATGCCTCATCGGCAAGCCTGGAAGGCAAAAGGGCAATCGTCACGGGCATGGGCGCTTTGATCCTGACCCAGGTTCGCTGGCCATCGTAAGTTGGAGTGACTACGCTGTACAGTTTCGGCGCGGAGGAAAGCTGGTATTTCTCCTTCACTACGCGGATCCATCTGTATTCGGGCTGGATGCAGCTCTCGACACATTCCCAACTGTGGTAGGTGATCAGAACATCGTTCGGGGAAATCAGCTGCCTGGCGCTGGCTTTACCGATGATGACTCCTATTGCTCTGGAAGATTGCGCGATCAGGAGTACGTTCGTCTCGGAGAAGGAGGACCATTGGGCGGCTGGGGGCGAGGTGGCACTCGTAGGTGGTATCGACTACATGCTGGCGCAGGCAGCGATACTCGAGATTACCGAGGAGTTCGGGATGCAGTTGGGCGTTGTTCCATTCGCTCGCCGAGGTGAGTGCCAGAGTGATCGGCTTCCTGGCGTGGATGATGACGTGGATGTTTCCGCCATCTGGTCCGGGGCGGTAGACGCGGCCAGCGTGGAAATCCATGGGATCGAGTTGGACGGCTTCATCGCTGGCTTTGACCCAGTCGAAGGTTCTGGGTTGTTGAGCTGGCAGGCTGGCGGCGAGCAGGATGATTGCGAGTGGAAGAATCCTCATAGTACGGAAACTAACTGGTGCGCGGCTTTGCGGCAACGTAAAAGGCTTGTTTTCAGTTACATAGGTCACGTTGAAGGTCTCTGGCGGTGCGGGCAAGCAGCATATTCCTTACGATAAGGCCGTTCGGAATGACAAATGGAGAACTAGCCTGGCAAGACCTAGACTTCGGGAAGGAATTCGTATTCAGTGATGACGGCGGCGACGGCCATTTTTCCGTCGGGGAGACCTTTACCAACGCGCACGACGCGGCCCTTGCAGTGGACGTGGATGCTGTCATTGGCGGTGATCTCGGGGGGGAGAGTGAGGGTAAATTCGAGATCGGTACCGGTGGCCGGAGGGGAGTCGAAGTAGAAGCAGATGCCGCGGGCGCTGACGTCGAGACTGTGGGCCTCGGCTGCGTTCTGCGCCTCGCCGTCTTTGGGGCGATCCCCCTCGGCAAAGCTGACGGTGAGGGGTAAACTTAAGGCAAATCGGCGGCTGGAGCGACGTTCTGGTTGCGGTTCGGACATCCAAAAAGCCTCCGTTTGGGCTAAGCGAATATCGCTTGATGGGGCGTTGGTGTCAAGTCGGGCGTCCACCAACCTTCAACCACAGAGGACACAGAGGTTCGCAGAGGAAGCGAAGGGACTCTGCCAGTCGCCTAAGAAACAGCAGATTCCTCTCCTCACGATAGAGCTGTTCGGAATGACAATTTTTAGAGTTAGGGAACCTGTGCACAAGTCTAGTTTTAGGTAGTGCGGCGCTTCAGCGCCGCAAAAACACCGCGAAATTCCCCGGTTTTAGTCACCCAGGTAATGGGGCACGAGACTTGTTCAGAGCTTCCTTAGGTCGTCCTCATGCAGTATTCGCGTTTGGGGTTCCCCGGGTTAGAGTTCCAGGAAGTTTTGGATAAGTTGTTTACCTTCGGTGGTGAGCACGCTCTCTGGGTGGAACTGGACGCCTTCTATCGGGAACTTTTTGTGGCGGAGGCCCATGATTACGCGGTTGTCGCCTTGGCCTGTGTAGGCGCTGATTTCTAGATCTGCGGGCAGCCCTTTTTCGGCAACGATTAGAGAGTGGTAGCGAGTCGCAGTCATGGGCGACTTCAGGCCGCGAAAGATCGTGCGGTTGTCGTGTTCGACTTCGCTGGTTTTGCCGTGCATCAGCGTGCGGGCGCGGACTACGTTGCCTCCGAAAGCCGCGCCGATGGCTTGATGTCCGAGACAGACTCCTAAGATTGGGGCCTTGCCAGCCATGCGGCGAATTAGGTCGATGCTGATGCCTGCTTCCTGCGGAGTACAGGGGCCGGGAGAGATCAGGATGCGGTCTGGTCTGAGCGCTTCGACTTCGTCGACTGTGATTTGGTCGTTGCGACGGACCTCAACCCCGGCACCGAGCTCTCCCATATATTGCACCAGGTTGTAGGTGAAGGAATCGTAATTATCTAAGACGAAGACCATTTACGCGTCTCCCTCTCTGGCTTTTTCCACGGCGCGGAGCAGGGCTTGCGATTTGTTGACGCTCTCTTCGTATTCTTTTTTTGGATCGGAATCGGCGACAATGCCGGCGCCTGCCTGCAGATAGGCGCGTTTACCTTTGAGCAGCATGGTGCGAATGGCGATGCAGGAATCAAGGTTGCCGGCAAAATCCGCGTAAAGGACTGATCCGCCATAAACGCCGCGGCGGATGGGCTCCAGTTCTTCGATGATTTGCATGGCGCGAACTTTTGGAGCGCCGCTGAGTGTTCCAGCGGGGAAACATGCGGCGAAGGCATCGAGCGCGTCGAGGCCGTCGCGGAGTTTGCCTTCGAGATTGGAAACCAAATGCATGACGTGGGAATAGCGCTCGACATGCATTAAATCGCTGACGCGGACGGAGCCGTATTCGCTGACACGGCCTAAGTCGTTGCGTCCGAGATCGACGAGCATGACATGTTCGGCGCGTTCTTTTTCATCCGAGCTCATGGCTTGGGCCAGGCGCTGGTCTTCGGCATCGTCGCGGCCACGGCGGTGTGTTCCAGCAATAGGCCGATATTCGAGCTTGCGCCCGGTGACGCGGACCAGCATTTCCGGCGACGCACCCAGGACGTGCAGATCGCCTGTCTTGATGAAATACATGTAGGGCGACGGGTTGACCGTGCGCAGGGCGCGGTAGAGATCGAAGGGCGGGACTTCGGGCTCGAAATCGACGCGGCGGGAAAGAACGACTTGAAAGACATCTCCAGCGGCGATGTAGTCTTTGGCCTTTTCGACGGCCTTTTGGAAGTTCGCCGGGGTGGTGCTGGCGTGGACTTTCATCTTCTTGTTCTGAATTCTCTTGTGGGCTTCAGGGAGCCAGGATGCGCCTTGCGGTCCGGCGGCGAGTTTGCGTTCTATTTTTGCAATGTCGGCAATGGCTCGGTCGTAGGCTTTGCGCGGACTTTCGGCGCGAACATCGGCGGCGGCAATGATGTGGATCTGGTGGCGAAGATGATCGAAGGCGAGCAGACGGTCGAAGAACATCAGCACGCAGTCGGGGATGTTGAGGTCGTCCTTGGCGTGGTCGCCGATACGCTCGAGTTGGCGGACTACGTCGTAGGCGAAGAACCCGACGGCACCGGAGGTGAACGGCGGCAGGCCGGGAATCGGAGCGGCGCTATGCTCGGCGAGAAGGTCTTTTACGGTTTGGAACACGCCGCCTGCGTAAGATTGCGTGCGCTTCCCTGTTTGAACGCGGACTTCGCTCCCTTGTGCGGTTAGCTTTTTGTGTGGGCGGACCCCGAGGAAGGTGTAGCGGCCAATTTTTTCGCCGCCTTCCACGGATTCCAGAAGGAAGGCTTCGGGTTCATTAGCGGCAATCGCTAAGAAAGCCGAGACCGGCGTGAGCATGTCGGCGCGGACGATTTTCGAGACCGGGACCAGCGTGTAGTCGCGGGCGAGGCGGAGGAATTCTTTGTAATCGGACGTCGGCATGCGGGCTTCCCATTATAGATGGGCGGGGGGTTGCCGAACGCGCCGAATGGTGTGTGATCGCCGTCACTGCGAGCGCCCCCGGTTTTGATGCAATCTGGCTGCGGTGCTCTCCCCCGGTCAACGTTTTCGGGACCGCGCTTAGCGTTGCCAGCCTCATCTGCTTTTCTTGCAGTTCCGTTCACAGAAGAGGCATGTGCAAGATGCCGACGGCCACGACCAAGTCAATCGGCGTAAACAAACAGCATTATCAACGGGAAAATTTGAGGAGACCTTCATGAAAGCATCCCTTGCAAGACTTATCCCGAACTTTCGCACCACAGCGATTTTCGTTGCAGTGTTGCTCGTGGCCAGCATGAACGCATTTGCTTTCGCCGCCAGCGGCACCTGGGCCACAACAGGCGCCATGCACTCGGCCCGCGACGGTCACACGGCAACTCTTCTTATCAACGGCAAAGTGCTGGTCGCCGGAGGAACCAACAATGGCGTCGCTCTCGCCTCAGCCGAACTTTACAACCGCACGACCGGAACCTGGGCTGCCACTGGAAGCCTGCATGTGGCGCGGACTCTGGCGCGCGCAGTAACGCTCTCGAATGGATCGGTGCTGGTCCTAGGTGGTTGCCTCAATGACTGCCTGAGCACCACAACCAACAGTGCGGAACTGTACAACCCGGCTGCTGGAACCTTTACCGCAACCGGTTCGATGGTGCAGGCGCGCGCCGAGTTCGGCATAACGCTGCTGGCCAACGGACAAGTGCTGGTGGCGGGCGGTTGCACCACGTATGACGTGAATGGGTGCGCCGCGACAACCAGCAAGGCGGAGATATACAACCCCGCTAGTGGAACGTGGAAAGCGACTGGCGCGCTGCGCGGCGCTCGTCATGCCATGACGGCTACTTTGCTGGCCAGCGGTAAAGTGCTGGTGGCCGGCGGCGCAACTGCCGCCTCCGATGCAATCAACAGCACGGAGATCTACGATCCTGTGGCGAAAACCTGGACTTTGGGCACCAAGATGGTGCAGGCACGTTCCGACTACACCTCCATCATGCTGGGAACCGGCAAGGTTCTGTTCATGGGCGGAGAAAACATCAACGGCGTAAGTATCGCCTTTGCCGAGTTGTACAACCCTTCCAGCGGGAAGTTCACGGCAACCGGCAACATGACGGCTACGCGTGAGGAACAAGCTGCTGTACTGCTTGCCAATGGCAACGTGCTGGTTTCGGGCGGAAACAAGAAGACCTTAACCACAGTTACCCCCCTCGCCAGCGCGGAACTCTACAATTTAACCACGAGCAAATGGACGGCGACCGGCAGCATGGGCAGCACCCGTGTCGGCCACACTTCCACCGTGCTGACCACCGGATTCGTGCTGAACGCCGGAGGCAGTGACGCCGTCAACGAACTCAACACGGCGGAGATGTACACGCCGTAATTGCACGCCGTAAAGACAGAAGCCCGCTCCACTCCGTGTGGGGCGGGTTTCTTTTTCCCTGCTCGGAGGTCGCGGCGTCAACGAGACTTCTTGGGTAGTTAGACAGCTTTCTTGGAGTTTTCCTTCACGCGGAACTCGACCATCTTCTTGACCAGCTTCAGCGGTAGCGGCTTGTCCTTTGGGAATTGAATCGCCCCTTTGGAGTGTTTGTAGGCGGTTAGCTCATCTTCAAATTCACGTACGCCGCTGGCGGTGGGGAAAAAGCCGATATGGTTCTTGAAGGCTGCGAAATAGACCAGGTTGCCATTTTGGTAAAACGGTGGCATCTGGTAGCGGATCTTCTCGGTGGCGCCCGGGTTGGCTTTTGCGATGGTGGAACGCATGGCGGTTAGAAGGCGCTGGTCTTCCTTCGGGGCGGCTAGGATGTATTCGTCGATGGATTGGGACTTCGGCGCTTTCACCTTGATTCTCCTGTTCCGCTGGCGGTGGAGCGGGTGAATTTGTAGCAGATTCCTTCTTACAAAACTGGGTCATTTGGTCCCAGGAACCTTTGAGGTTCAATACACCGGGTACCCTTCAGTTCATTGACCTGCATGGCTGGCCAGTAGAAAATGACAATGGCATTGCCCGGGGGCGACATGCTTGTACGATTCTGGGGTGTGCGCGGATCGACGCCTACACCGCAGGCGGAAAATTTGCGTTATGGCGGGAACACCTCGTGCGTGGAGGTGAGGGTCGGAGACGGCGTCTACGTTTTCGATTGCGGAACAGGATTCCGCTCGCTCGGGCAGCATCTTACGCAGGAATTCGCGGGGCAAGCGGTCTCGGCGCATGTTTTTGTTTCGCACTTCCATTGGGATCACATCCAGGGGATTCCATTTTTTCGCCCGCTGTTCGAAGATCCCGCGCATCGGTTTACGTTTCACGCGTCGGCGCGCAATCACTCGCTGAAGAATGTGATGGAGCAGCAGATGTCGGCTCCGTTCTTTCCGGTCGGCGTTAAGGAGATGAAGGCGCAGCGGGAGTTCTTTGGTATCGAGTCAGGGCGCGTGCGAATCGACGATCAAGTGACCATTGAAGCGAAGTGGCTGAACCATCCCCAGGGATGCCTGGGGTTCCGCATTGAGAGTCCTGAGGGTGTGCTGGTTTACGCGACTGACAACGAGCCGGGCGATCCGGAGTTCGACAAGAACGTTCGCGCGCTGGCGGCTGGTGCGGATGTTCTGATTTACGACGCGCAATATTTGCCCGATCAATACGAAGCCAAGAAGCGCGGCTGGGGACATAGTCACTGGCGCGAGGGCGTGAACGTTGCGATGGAGAGCGGAGCGAAAGAGCTGGTTCTGTTTCATCATGATCCGGAACATGATGATGCTTGCATTGACAGCGTGGTGAAGGAAGCGCGGAATTTCTATCCTGCGGTACGGGCGGCCGCGGAGGGGATGGAAATTCGGGTGGGGGGGAATACACTAGCGCCAAGCACCCGAGTTGAGATACCATTGTAGGTACCAGTAGCCGGCACCATATAAAGGTACCTATGCCGAGCATAATCAAGATACCGAAGGAACTTGCCAACGAACTCGACCGGCTGGCTGGGGCGGCACACAGGGCGCGCGCGGCCTATGCTGTCGAGATTCTGTGGCGCGATGTGCAACGCAGCAAGCAGCGCGAGGCCTTGCGGCTATCGTCTGGGATATGGAAAGTCGCCGACCATCCGGAACTGGCGGAAGGTGGAGCGGCTCACGTGGAGCGCATGCGCTCAGAGCCGGATGACCGGTTCGAGGATGCGCTGCGGCGGAATAAGAACAGAGTCAAGAGCCGCTGATGGCGACTCTGCTTCTGGATTCATCCGTGATCTTCGATCACCTCAACGGACGCAATGGGCGCACGGAATTCCTGGCTCAGCTTTTGGATCAGGGTCACATGCTCGCGTGTTGTGCGGTGAACATCACAGAGGTGTATGCCGGACTCCGCGCGGGAGAGGAAAAAGGGACTGCGGCATTTATGGATAGCTTGCAGTGTCTCCCGGTGACGCCGGAAATCGCGCGGCAAGCGGGTCTGTTGTGGCGCGACTGGCGGGCCAAGGGAAAGACGCTCTCGTACGCCGATGTGACGATTGCCGCTGTGGCTTTGGCCAATCGGGTGCCGTTGCTGACGGACAATCGGAAGCATTTTCCGATGGCGGAGTTGAAGTTGTTTCCGTTGCCGGAATAGAGCACGATCTATTAACCCTTAGTTGGCGAGGGATTCAAGCTGAGTCAACCAAGCTGCAAAATGTGGGCACTCTTCACGGATTCGCGCCAGCCCTATCTCCAGAATGGCAAGGGCGCCAAAGAGTGGTTTTTCGTATTTCGGAACAAGGCTCTCGACCCGCTTGGACGGAGCTGTCACAGGAGAATCGTTGATATCTTCGGGTGTCTCGAATGCGTCTCGTATCGCCTGAAACTTTGGTTCCATATTGGGCTGGCCAATACCGCGACCGAAGGCGGCGCAATCGCTGAACAATAGAGCTTCGAACTCATGCATGACGATAAAGGGCACAAAGCGCCTTCCATCAAAGGCCTCGCCCATTTCCTCAGACACACTCGCCGCTAACGCGTCTTCGACACCGGACGCCTTGTCCCGCGCGCTCGATCCGAAAGCTCCCGCACGTCCCGGCCAAGCACCATTCCCTTGCGGCAAACCGTAGAAATCAACCATGGTCGTGGCAATGCAGCCTGAGTCCTGACGCAGGTGAGTCGTGATGTCCTTTCGCGCCGATTCCCACGCGCGGATGCCACCTCGCTTATTTCTGGAACGAGCATTTCCGAGAATCCGTGCGCTGACGGACTCGTAGCCCTTGGTCTTCAGATGGGGCGCGAGAATTTCATTGATGAACTGCTCTTCGGTTTGACCTTCCACGTGAACGAGCAGTCGGGTCATCGTCATTCCGGCGTAGGTCGTCCCTTGATCTCGTTCTTTTCCCAGAGCTGGCCAAGGCTATAGTCTTGCAGCCAGACTGCCAGTGGCGCGGGGTCGAGCCGCTCGATCTGGGTTGCGCCGTTCACCCGGTTCGCAACCAGGATGTCTTCGGGGCTGAAATAGTCCAGCAACAATGGCGACTGCGTGGAAACAATCACTTGAGCGCTCTTCGAGGCTTGTCGTATGAGGGAGGCTAGCATCTCGATCGCATACGGATGAAGACCTAGTTCGGGCTCATCCACTAAAATAACGGATGGTAAAAACTCGGCTGGTTGGAGGAAAAGAGCCGCTAATGCGATAAACCTAAGCGTACCGTCAGACAGGGATGACGCATTGAAGTACTGGTCCGAATTCTTGTGACGCCACTGCAGCTTGATGTCTTCCTCGTTGAGCCAAAGCGGTTCGAGCTCAAAATCATCGAAAAATGGGGCGACGCGCTGGATCGTCTGGCGGATCAACCCATAAGACAATGGATGTTTCTTTTTAAGAAAATAGAGAAAAGAAGCCAAGTTTGAGCCATCCGCGCGAAGAAAGCGATTGTCGTCAACTCTTGCCGTTCTGCGCAGCGCCGAAGACGGACTTGTGTCTTCAAAGTGGTAGATTTGCCATTCGCCGGGGCGGTCTTCGACCTCCCAGGCAGAATCTATATTTTTCGAAATATAAAGGCTGTCATCTTGGGTTGAGGCCACCTCAAACCACATGTTGTATTGATTTTCGAAAACTAAGCGGATCGAAATTAGCGGCGTCGTCTTAGCGCCAAAATGTAAAATCTTGTTCGCTCCGCCCGCCTTCCCGACATAATTTTGCAATTGCTTTTTGTCATGCATTGCTTTCCGCAACACTTGAGACAGTTCAAACACCTCTATAAAATTCGATTTCCCCGACCCGTTCGAGCCGATCAAGATATTGATAGGCCGCAGCGAGAGCTTCACCGAGGCAATACTCTTGAATCCTTCAACCGTTATGGAAGTGAGTGCTGGCACTACGTCAGAATACCCCGTGAGATTGGCTTTGGACAGTCGGTCATCAATGACACTGCAAGATACCACGTGGTCTTAAATGGTAGTACCCATCTGTAGCTTGCCACGGTTCTCCCACCTCCATATACTGCCTTAGGCTCATCCGCTGGCCTTTTTCGGGCTCAGCGTGTAGCTTTCTGCATTCATATTTTCGATTTTGGAGATCGATTTCATGACTATCGCTGGCATGGAGAAGGAAACAAATCCGTACGAGGCAATGGCGGCACGCTTCGATACTGCGGCGCGCAAACTCAATTTGGATGAGGGTTTGGCGAAGGTTTTGCGCACGCCGAATCGCGAAGTGATTGTACACTTCCCGGTCGGCATGGATGACGGGCACCTCGAAGTCTTCACTGGGTTTCGCGTGCAGCATTCCGTGGTGCGCGGCCCGGGCAAGGGCGGCATTCGTTATGCGCCGGACGTTTCGCTGGATGAAGTTCGCGCCTTGGCCAGCTGGATGACGTGGAAGTGCGCTGTGGTGAATATTCCGTTTGGCGGCGCTAAGGGTGGCGTGATCTGCGATCCGCACAAGATGTCGATGGGTGAATTGGAGCGCATGACGCGGCGCTATACGTCGGAAATTATCGAATTCATTGGGCCGGAGAAAGATGTGCCCGCGCCCGACGTCAACACCAACGAACAGACGATGGCGTGGATTATGGATACCTATTCCATGCACATGCGGCAGACGGTGACCGCCGTCGTGACCGGTAAGCCGATCAATATGGGCGGCTCGCGCGGGCGGCGCGAAGCGACCGGGCGCGGCGTGATGATGGTGTGCGATGAAGCGGTGAAGAAGCTTGGCATGTCGCGCGAGAGTTCGCGCGTAATTGTGCAGGGTTTTGGCAACGTGGGATCGCATGCGGCGCAGCTGATGTTTGCAGGCGGTTACAAGATTATTGGGATCGCGGAATACGACGGCGGGCTGTACAACAAGAATGGTATCGACATTGACGCTTTGATCGAGTTCCGCAAGAAGAACGGGACCCTGCAAGGATTTCCGGGAGCGGAGAAGCATGATTCCGCCGATCTGCTGACGACGGAATGCGAGATTCTGATTCCGGCGGCGACCGAGAATGTGATCACCAGTAAGAACGTCGACAAAATTAAGTGCAAGATTCTGGCCGAGGGCGCGAACGGTCCGACGACCGCCGTCGCCGACGAAGTGCTGGCGGACAAGAAGATATTTGTGATTCCGGATATTCTTGCCAACGCTGGCGGCGTGACAACTTCTTACTTTGAGTGGGTACAGGATCGTCAGGGATATTTCTGGAAAGAATCGGTGGTGAACGAGCACCTGGAAGACATTATGGTGGCGTCGTTTGCGGATGTAGTTGGATTTGCGGAGAAGCACAACGTGAACAACCGCATTGCGGCGTACATGTTGGCGATTGATCGGGTGGCTTACACGATTAAGCAGCGCGGGATTTACGCGTAGCAACTAGTCTTCATTGCACTTTGTCATCCTGAGGCATTTTGTCATTCCGAGCGATAGCGAAGAATGACAAACCTCGCCGAGCAAGCTCCGCTTCCACACAAGACCTTGGCGAGCAGGAATGCTCGCCCTACACTGGCCGCGGCTTACACTTCACCACCTTGTTTCGTTCATGGTCTGGCGCCGTCTTGCGGCTTGGAGTCCGGCTTGACTTCTTCGCTCAAGATGCGCAGCTTTTGCTCGAAGGCCTCCGGGCCGTGATCGAGTTGGGTCACCGATATGAAGACTCACTGCTTTTGGGTGCGGGAACGGATATCGTCGCCAATCTTTAGCTTCTTGTCGCCTCCACATTCTCCTCCGGTACCTGGAAAAAGTGGTGCCTTGCCACAATCCAACTCGTTAATTTTCGATTCCGTTTCTACTTTGTAGGTGTGCGTAAAGTGACCGCCGGAATTTCCCCCTGCCTCCCTCGTGCCGATGCCGTTCACTTTGCCGACTTCTGGATAACAAAATTGCGGCATGCAACGTTTCGACGCTAGCAGTGCATCCGAATCAACAGCTTGGGCAGATCTTGTGTTTACAGTCTGTTATTGACTCTGAACACTGGATTTGGCATGATTTACGGCTCCGTATGCTTGCGGAGCCAAAGTTTTGTTGGGCTCTGGAACGGTCTTTGGGAATATGTGTGGAGATTGTTCTGGAGTGACACGTCCCCCACGCTTTGCTTGGGGCAATTTGCGGGAGACCGCATTGAGAATAAAGAGGGATATAGAACATGAACGCTTTCCAAAAGAAGTTGTTTGTATGGGCTACCATGCTCGGCCTGGCGCTGAGTCTGGCGGCTACCCCTGCACTGGCCCAGAAGAAGAAGAAAGCTGCTGACGCGGTCGACGCAACCACCACCGATACCGCGGACACCCCAACCAAGTCCAAGAAGCACAAGACGAAGAAGGAAAAGGCTGCAGAAGCAGCGGCTGCGCCAGCGGATACATCGGCTGCAGCGGCAGCGCCCGAAAAGAAGACTCGCAAGAGCAAGAAAGAAAAAGCAGCGGAAGCGGCAGCACCGGCTGCGGCTCCAGCGGCTGCGGCCCCGGCAGCAACTCCCGCGAAGACAGCTCCGGCGAGCACACCTGCTGCGGCCAGCGCTCCAGCAAAGAGTTCGTCGATGGCGGCTCCCAAGACCGCGACTCCGAAGGCTTCGTCTTCGGAAATTGCGTCCGCAAAGACAGGCGGGCAGGTTTGGGTCAACACCGATACGGGCGTCTACCACAAAGGTGGCCGCTGGTATGGCAAGACCAAGCAAGGCAAGTTCTTGTCGGAAGACGATGCTAAGAAAGCCGGCTATCGCGCCGCGGAAAAGGAGTAATTCATGAATCGGAAACTGATCGCACGTGTACTTACGGCCCTACTGGCTCTGTCGCTATTCAGCGGCATGGCCATGGCGCAAGACAAACCCGCCAAACCTGCGAAAGCGGCGAAGGCTGCCAAGATGGACAAGATGGCGGCACCGGCGGCGGACTTGGTTGACCTGAATACGGCGACCAAGGATCAGCTGGTCGGACTGCCGGGCGTTGGCGACGCTTATGCGGACAAGATCATCAAGGGCCGTCCGTACAAGAACAAGACGGAAGTCAAGAAACTGGTTCCAGCCGCGGCTTACAAGAAGTTCAGCGCGCTGGTGATTGCGAAGCAGTAGTTCGTACTGGCGTCAACAGAGTTGAATGGGCTGGCAGCTTTCTCTATTTGGAAGATTGCCAGCTCATTTTATTTTCCGGGAGGCGAACCACAGAGAACACAGAGTTACACTGAGGAAAATCTGCAAAAATATGCTAGGTGAACCGCTTGACCTCGGCGTTGTCTCGTGCGGTAGTTTTTGGAGGCGCTGTCCAGCGCCATTTTAGTTGGCTCGAAATTTAACTTGGGAGGCAGTATGGGATTGCTGGAAGAACTGGCAGGATCGGCTATGTCGGGGATGTTGGGAAACAGCTCCAATCCTCTTGTGCATAGCGCGCTGGAGATGATTCAGAACCAGCCCGGCGGCTTGGCTGGCCTTGTACAAAGCTTTGAACAGAAGGGCATGGGTGGGCTCGTCCAATCCTGGGTCTCGAACGGCCCGAATCCACCCATTACTTCCGATCAGCTGACTCACGTTCTGGGAAGCGATGCGGTGACGAACCTGGCGGCGAAAGCAGGGATTTCGCCGGATCAGGCGGGATCGCAGTTGGCGGCCCTGCTGCCGGGGTTGATTGACAAGCTCACGCCCAACGGGCATGTCGGCGATGCTGGCGGACTGCTTACCGCGGCGATGAATATGTTGAAACCGAAGGCGTAGGTTTCGGGCAGCTTTTGGCGGGCTATCGCAAGAGGCACGAGGTTTGGCTCGTGCCTCTTTGCTGGATGGCGATCGGCAACTCGACGGCTAGTTGGCTAGGCCTTGGCCTGGAATCATCCACCCTACGAGGCCAAGCAATGCCAGAACGATCACGAAGTACACCAAAATCTTCCAGCTAGGCTGTGGTGGGAGGTCTTTTGTAAACAGCCGGTAAGCGGCGCCAGCGGCGACCAGATAGAACACCCCCTGGCCCAGGAACGCTGCCAGCATGAGGGCAGCGACCAGCAAAATGATCCGCTGTTCGCGACTCAAGGCGTTGGCGGCGCTGCCGCCATCCAAGACCCAAACTGGGATCAAATTGAGAACATTCAGCCAGGCGCTGGCGCGGGCCAGAGCAGCCCATACAGGGTCATTGGTCTGCGTCCATATGGCTAGACACCCCATGGCGGCCAGCAAGCCCGCCAAGGGGCCAGCCAGGCTCACGGCGGCCCTAGTCTCTAGCGAGACGCCCATGGCCTGCCAGCGCACGTAGGCGCCAAATCCGGGGAGGAAAACTGGCATTTCTGCCGGAAGCCCCCGGCGCTTGACGTCAATGAAGTGGCCGAGCTCGTGGATCAGGATCAGGAAGGCGAAACCGATACCAAATTTAGGGCCATAGAGCGCCCAGTAGAGTCCTATAAACGAGGCGAAGCTCAATAGAAACTTGAGTTTGAAGAGAATTGTGAGCAGGCCTTTCGCCTTGGCCAGCAGGATGGCGAGAGGGGCCAGGGGGCCGAGGCGTTTCGCCCAGTTGGATTTTCCCGAATTGGGACTGGCGGCGCGTGTAGTTTCGGGCGGCAGCAGTTGTTCTCGGCGGATGCGGGCGCGACAGTCGCTACAAACGGTGTCGCCGGACGGGATGCTCCGTCCGCACTCTTGGCAATTCGCGAGATTCGGGAACGCGGGCGTGGACATCGGTATAAAGAGTATAAATCCCGCCCGGCTTTGGCGTCCCCACTGATCGGCGGGATGCGATCACGTTTGGCAGGCGGCTTTCTGGCGGTGGAAATGTTTTTTCGACGGATTGTTCCGCTTCAACCGCTACGAACTGACCTGCAAACGAGCCCAAGGCTGAAGCCCTTGGAGTCTCGAGCCGATTGCGGCGTCGCTAAAGCGATGCCCTGATACGAAGCATCCTTCCACAATGCAACACTGCCGTTTCGATTTCCCGCTAGGCTTCCTCTAGCTTCTTAATGTCGAACTTCTCCATTTGCAGCATGGCTTGCAGGACGCGTTGCGACTTTGCGGGGTCGCCTCTTTGCATTAACTTGCCCAGCGCCGAACCAGAGGAATGGGGTAATTTTGGGCATGGCTTGGCTCCTTGGAATGAATCTCGTCCTTTGAAACTACGCAGTTGCGGCGCGCGCAACCGGCGCGGCGCGGCGCACACGAACTTTTACTTCAACGCGCGATCCCAACTTATTCAGGATCGCGATGAGGCGGTCCACCGTAAAGCGGTCCAGGCTGGCGTTACGAATCCGGGAAAAATCGGCGGCGGCGGTTCCCGTGCGGCCATGTGCGGCTCGCACGGTGAGCCCGTCCCGGTCCAGCGCTTTGATGATTTCGGCAGCCAGGATTACCTTGAGCTGTTCCATGTCCGCGTTGTCGTGGCGAAGGTCGCGAAAGACATTGCCGCTTCCTCGAATTTACCCGCCGGCAATCGCCCCAATGATGAGCAGCGGCTCTTTTCCGGACGCGACGGCTTCGGGCAGAGGGGCGTCGGGGGATTCGTGGGAGAGATCTTCCTGGCAGGCGAAGAAGCGGAGGAAGGCGCGGCGTTGTTGGGTGACGTGGTCGCGGATGGTTCCTTGCAGCATGGGGTAGCGTGCCTCGAGGGCGTCGAGGACGGAGCGTTGGGTGATGGGGGCCTCGACTTCGAGGGTTATCTCCGAGCCGACTTTGGCGAGGTTGCGGAGGTGGTAAGGGAGTTGGAGTCGGATGGTGTGGGTCATTGGCGAGTCACTCTTGAAGAGAATTTTTGCCGCCCGCCCTCTTTCGCACAGAACGCGAAAGAAGGACGGGGCACCCATTTCTTTCTTGCATCGGCGAAAGTCAAAAGCTGGCGAGCAGGAATGCTCGCCCTACACGCACTCACGGCAGTGTTTGGACTTCTACCGACAGAACGCCGGGGAGATCGCGGACGATTGGGTTCCAGCTATCTCCCGCATCGGAGGAGGCGTAGACTTGGCCGCCTGTTGTTCCAAAATAGATACCGCACTGATCGAGAGAATCGACCGCCATGGCGTCGCGCAGTACGTTGACGTAGCAATTTTTTTGCGGCAGGCCCTTGGTCAACGCCTCCCACTCGTTGCCGCCGCTGCGACTGCGGTAGACCTGGAGCTTGCCATCGATGGGGAAATGCTCGGAATCGCTCTTGATGGGAACGACGTAAATTGTTTCCGGCTCGTGCGCGTGGACATCAATGACGAAGCCAAAATCTGTGGGCAGGTTGCCGCTGACCTCGCGCCAGTTTTCTCCGGCATCGTCGGTACGCAGGACATCCCAATGCTTTTGCATAAATAGAACGCCGGGACGGTCCTTGTGCATGGCCATGTGGTGAACGCAATGGCCGACTTCGGCTGCGGGATCCGGAATGTATTCAGAACGCAAGCCTTTGTTCGTCGGCTTCCAGGTGACTCCGCCGTCGTCGGTGCGGAAGGCGCCTGCGGCGGAGATTGCGATATAGATTCGCTTGAGATTGCTGGGATCGAGAATGATGGTGTGCAAGCCCATGCCTCCAGCGCCGGGCGTCCAACTGGAGCCGGAGCCGTGGCCGCGCAGGCCCGAGAGTTCCGTCCAATTCTGACCACCGTCGCCGGAATGGAACAACGCGGCATCTTCAATTCCGGCATAGACGGAGTCGGGATCGGTGAGCGACGGCTCCAAATGCCAGACGCGCTTGAACTCCCACGGATGCGGCGTGCCGTCGTACCACTGGTGCGTGCCGGGAACGCCGTCGTAGGCAAACTTGTTGCCGACAGGCTCCCAGGTTTTGCCGCCATCGCTGGAGCGCTGGATGAGCTGTCCAAACCATCCACTACATTGCGAAGCATAGATGCGATTGGGATCAGTGGGCGAACCTTTCAGGTGATACATCTCGAAACCCGCGAAGAACGGGCCGGCGATATCCCAGTTTTCCCGCTTGCCGTCGGACGTAAGAATGAATGCGCCTTTGCGCGTGCCTACCAGGACTCGGACTGTGCTCATACTGGCCCCTTGAAAAATCGAAAACTTTGAACGGTGGTCAAAGGTAAAGGGAGGAGCGGGGGTGAGTCAACAGGGTGGAATCTGACGCTGGCGGCCGCGGCGCACTGGCTACTTTGCGTATCGATCTACAAAACGACGGTTGTAGAATGGTGCAAACTTAGCAAGTAGTCAGGAGGACGACCCCATGCGGCTTATCGAACGCTGGCTGGTTGCATCAATTTTTTTTACCTCAGTCCTTTTCACCCCCGTCTTTTTCGCCCCAGTGGCTTGGTGCGATGAGGAGCATCATCACGCTCTGACCGAACAAGAGATCGGCTCCATCCACTTTGCCACCTCGTGCGCGAAGACGACGGAGGCCAGTTTCAACCATGCCGTTGCGCTGTTGCATTCGTTCCAATACGAAGATTCGGGTCACGCTTTTGGAGCAGTCTCGGCTCAGGACCCGACATGCGCGATGGCGCCGTGGGGCATCGCCATGTCCCACTATCATGGTTTGTGGCGCAATGGCGATACGGCGGCGGGGCGAACTGCTTGGCAGCGAGCACATGCTATCGCCCAGACCAATCCGAAGACTACGGCCCGCGAAAACGCCTACATCGACGCTCTGGGAGAAATCTATCGGGAGGATGGAAAAGACGAGTACGCCCATGCTCAGGCCTATGAACATGCGATGGGACTTCTAGCCAAGAGCAATCCGGATGACACGGAAGCGGCGATCTTCCATGCATTAGCGCTCGATGTGACTGCTCCCAAAACCGATAAGAGCTTCAGCCAGCAACGGCAGTGCGGCGAAATTCTCGAGCCGATTTTCGTGAAGCAGCCCCATCATCCCGGGATCGCTCATTATTTGATTCACTGCTACGACAACCCAGTACTCGCCGAGAAAGCATTGGGTGCCGCTCGCGCCTACGCCAAGATCGCGCCTACGTCAGCGCATGCCAACCACATGCCTTCCCATATCTTCACGCGCGTCGGCTCGTGGGAAGAGTCGATCCATTCGAATCAGCGCTCTGCGGAAATTGCCGCGCAGGCGGAAAAGACTTCCGTCAGCGGGGAAGCGCGCGATCAGCGGCTGCATGCCCTGGATTACCTTGAATACGCCTATCTGCAAAGGGGACAGGTGAAAAATGCACGGTCTGTGCTGGAAGAGATGCAGTCGCTGCCGCCTGTTCAGGGTCTAACCCTGACTGGAAACTACGCGATCGCCGCTATTCCGGCGCGCTACACGATGGAGCTGGCTCACTGGAAGGAAGCGGGCGCGTTGGAGCCGCTAAGCGAGGGCACGCCTTGGGCACAGGCAATCACCTGGATGGCAATTGGAGTCGGCAGCGCGCGTTCCAACCACGTCGACCGAGCGGCCCAAGCTGAGCAAAAGCTCGCGGAGCTACGAGATGCCATCGCCAAGCAAAACAATGCTTACTGGTCCAGCCAAGTGGAAGTCCAGCGGCGAGAAGTAGCTGGATGGATTGCGGAAGAAAACGGCAAGCATGAGGATGGATTGACCCTGCTGCGTTCGGCGGCGGACCTGGAAGAAAGCATGGATAAAGATGCGGTAACTCCGGGTGCCATTACTCCCGCCCGCGAAATGCTGGCCGATCTTCTGCTGGCGGGAAAGCATTCCCGCGAAGCGCTTACGGAATATGAAGCTGCGCTGAAGATCGCGCCGAAGCGGTTCAACGCCGTGTATGGCGCGGCCAACGCGGCGGAGACGAGCGGGGATGCGAGACTTGCCAAAAGATACTTCCGCGAGTTGGTCGAAATCTCAGTCGGAGACGAGCGGCCTGAGTTGGCCGCTGCGCGAAAGAAAGCGGGGCTTCCCGCCGCGAAGTAGTACGAACGGAAGTGGCCGAACGAAGGAGAGCAAGGACGTTCCTGCTGCCATTCGGGCAGTGTGCCCGATTTCATTGCAAGAGATCCAGCATGCCGCGTACGCGAGATTCCGGAATCCTCCCTGCACCCTCTTTCCGTTCCGTTGCTTTCGCTTGCGCGGTGGGAGATAATCCTGACAATCCGATTTTGTCTTTACCGTTTCGAAACCGGAGTCGGTCTCCTTTTTGCAGTGACGCTGCCCAACTACATTACGTTTAGCAGGATTGTGGCGGTGCCGCTGTTCATGTGGCTGGTGCTGACGCCACACTTGTCGAGCAAGACGGGCGAAAAGGAAATCTTTGCGGCGCTGGTGTTTATTGCCGCCTCCATCACCGATGGGCTGGACGGCTACTTGGCTCGACGGCGAGGACAAATTACGACCCTCGGCATGTTGCTGGACCCTCTTGCCGATAAGTTGTTGATCACGGCCGCTCTCATCACGCTGGTGCAGTTCAATCCTACTTTGCTGCCTGCCTGGATTGCGGTGCTTGTGATTGGGCGGGAATTTCTGGTCAGTGGGCTGCGGTCGATTGCGACGTCGGAGGGCTTCACCATTGAGGCCAGCGATCTGGGCAAATATAAAATGTTTGTGCAGATTGTCGCTGTCGTGGCAGGCATTTTGGATCACCGCTGGAGAGTATGGGACTTTCACTTTATCATCATCCCCGTGCATTGGATCGCCGTGCTGGCGGTGTGGGCGATGCTGATTATGTCGGTGTGGTCGGCGGTGGACTACTTTATTGGCTTCTGGTCGAAAATCGACAAGCAGTCCGCGAAGCGGAGGCGGCGGGCGTTTGTGTTGAGCCGCCGCAAGGGTGTGCCTGCGGCGGGTCGGCAGCCTACCTCGTAAGCTCCAGTGGCGAAGATTTCTGGTGGAGCGAGAAATAGCAGATTCCTCACTGCGTTTCGGAATGGCAACTTCGAGATTGTTGTTGCAAAAACCACGGAGGCACTGATTTCCGGAGAACCCTTGCGGGCTTTCTCAGTGTCTCAGTGCCTCCGTGGTGAATCGCGGTTTTGGTCCAACTACTCGAGTTCGGCGAAGTCCCCCAAATGCACGTCTTCCAGGGCGAAGATGACCATCCCTGTTGAGGATGTAGGAGTCACGTTCAGAATCAGGAGCTCTCCCACGGCGCGGCGCGGATACTCTTTCAGGTGAATCGTGCGGCCGCTGCCGTCCTTCGTAAACATGGCTGGCTCGATGGAAGGAGGATGGAGCTGCGTGTCCTCGACAACCGTCGCGCTGAGCGAGATGGAATCGACTTCATCGTCACGATCCATCCAGTAAGGACGGACGGCTTTGAAGTAGTCGCCGACTTTCACTCCCTGATTTGCTCCGACGTTGAGGTAAACCTTGCTGCCGGTTCCGAGGAAGCTGTCAAAGTCGCGGGCCAAAACGAGGCGGCCGGTAGTCTTGCCGTTGGGCGGAGCGAAGCGGTCGAGGCGGCCTGAATCGCGCAAGGTCAAATGAGTCTTTTCGGCGAACGGTATGAGCGTATCGCCCGGGGCCATGGGTTCGCAGCTGTATTCCACCTGGGCGATGGCCTGGTGGCTGCGGGTGTCCAGGACGCGTATGCGACCCAGTTCCGCGTAGGGGTGACCGGTTGACTTCACCATCTTCCATTGGCCGCTGTAGGCTTCGTCTTCATTGGCATTGCGGATTTCGCGCACGACCGTAAACTGCTGCCCTGTGGCATAGCCACTTCCGGCCAGATAAATGGCATCGTTCAGGATGAACTTGGCCGAGTTCGGGCTGTTGAGGCCGCCAGTGACGTAGCGAGAGTTGGGCAAGGTGTCTTTGTTAATGAATCCGGCGCAATACTCATCCGCATAGGTTGGCGCCTTCAGGCGCTCAATCGGGAAGGTATAGGCGTTTTCGGTCTCAATCACGTTGGCGCTGGCCGCCGGGGCGTCTTGGGCCCAGGCTCCTACTGTCATCAACGCTGCCAGCAGGAACATCCATCCTGTTTTGTTCATGTTACCTCCAAAATCGAGCCCGCAACCCGATTCCCGGGCACACACACCAAGTGCGTGATACAAAAGGGGCTACATGCGGAAGTTACCCTGCGGGTACGAAGGGGTCAAGGTTACGAGGGTGTTGGGCGGGGCAGCCCCTTTGGAAAAATGAAAGAGTTGTGAATAGGGAGTTGCAAGTTAGTACCGAAGGTCTGTATGCTAAGCGGCCATTCCAAAGAAAGCAATGAATCAGACTCCTAGTTACGTTCCGCGAATTCGTCCTCACCAGTTGGCCAAGGTTTGTATCGCCGTGGTAGGCCGCACTCCAGCCGAAATGGTGGAGAAAGCGCAGGCCTTGGTACGAGATAACCCCTTCTTTGAGTTCAGGTTAGACTACCTCCCCCATCCCGAGCAGGCGATGGGGCCGTTGCGCGACTTCCTGGAATACCATCCGCACGTCTATGCCATTGCGACTTGTCGACGGGTGGCGAACGGCGGCAAGTTCCGGGGGACGTTAGCGGCGGAAATTGAGATTCTGATGAAGGGAGCGGCCGCGGGGTGCCAGCTGGTCGACCTGGAATTGGAGAGCGCACTAAAGGTTAAGGCCCCCCTGCTCAAGAAGCTCCGGGAGCGGGCGGCGCTGATTCTCTCCTACCACGATTTTAAGGGCACCAAGAAGTTGGAAGAGACGCTGGAGAAGATGCAGGTCTTCCAGGCCGACTTCTACAAGATTGTGAGCACGGCCACCACGCTGCACGACAACGTAGTGATGATGAAGTTTTTGGAGGAGCAGAGCTACCGGCACTCGCTGGTAGGGCTGTGCATGGGGGAGCAAGGCATTATTAGCCGCGTGCTGAGTTTGCGGGCAGGGAGTGTGTTTACGTTTGCCTCGGCCATGGCGGGTGAAGAGACGGCTCCGGGCCAAGTTACTGCGAAGATGTTGCGCGATATCTATCGCGTGGACAACGTGGATGCGGCGACGCGGGTTTATGGCGTGGCGGGAGATCCGGTTTCGCATTCGCTGTCTCCGCTGCTGATGAACACGGCGTTCCGTCGTGAGAACGTGAATGCAGTGTATCTGGCGCTGCATGCGAAGACGATGAAGGACCTGCGCGCCTGCATCAGTCATATACCGATTTCCGGCTTGAGCGTGACCATGCCTTACAAGCAGGAAATTCTGGAAGATCTCGACAATAGCGACACGCATACGACGAAGACTGGCGCTTGCAACACTGTGGTCCGGGCTCAGGATGGAAAGCTGTACGGCTTCAATACCGACGTTGCCGGTGTGATTCGTCCTTTGGAACAGAGGATGTCGATGACCGGCGCCAAGGTTCTGGTGCTGGGTGCGGGCGGTGGGGCACGTGCAGCGGTGTTTGGATTGAAGGAACGCGGCGCGGAAGTTTGGATTCTGAACCGCAGTGCGGCAAAAGCGCAGAAGCTGAGCAAGCAGGCTCGCGTGAAGATCGCGAAGCGTGCAGATTTGAAGAAGCTGACGTTCGATGTGATCGTGAATGCGACGCCGGTGGGAATGGGCGGATCGAAAGAAATGCCTTTGAAGCCCGAAGAGATCAAGGCAAAGTACGTGTTCGACATGGTTTACGACCCTCTGGAGACGCCTTTCCTGAAGGCTGCCAAGGCCCAGGGCGCGGAA
>JANXUC010000039.1 GCA_025352065.1 Acidobacteriaceae bacterium
ATTTGGAACTGGACTCCACGGTCCTACGTTGATTTTCGGCGCACTGAAAAACCCCGCCCTGTCGCAAAATGCGCGACAAGGACGGGGCACCAACGTAAACCGAATCAAGGCGCGCAAATCTTCGCCAACATCTCCGCCGAAGCTAACGCCCGAAAGTCTCCCAGATTGAAAGTGTAAATTCGATCCGCCGCGCACTTCTCCGCGCAACTCAGCAGTAACGCATCGTAGATCTTCGCGCCACTCCAGCCCTTGCCTGACACATTGCCCAGCGCGTCGAGAGTATCTTCCACGCTGACCGGCACGAGTTCAAAATTCGGCAGCAAATTCCCCCGGATGATCCTCTGTGCCTCGACCGGATGAATGCGGGGCACGACTGGCAGACGTGTCAACGCTGTATACACTTCCGCGATCGAGTACGCGCTGATGAAACCTTTGTCTTCGCCGGAGGCCACTCGCAGGAGTGCTGGCCGTGCCTGGGCATAGTGCGGATGACTTAGCGTGGAAGCGGCGACCAGCACGGTCGTATCGAAAAAAATGTTCAACGTGGAAATTCCGGACCGGGGTTCAGGACAGCTTGAGTGCGCTCCTCGCGCACATCCTCCACCACACGATCCCAGTTAGCTCCCGGCTCAGCAACGCCCTGGTGGACCCAGAAGCCGTCCACCCGGACCATGGAGGGTTTCTCCTGGGCAGGACGCAGGAGGATGCCGCCAGGCTGCTCTACGGCCTCAATCTCGGAGTCTGGCCGGAACCCGAGACGCTCCCGCATCCGCTTAGGAACCACAATTCGTCCTGAACGGTCGATAAGCAGTTTCATGCCATTTATTATGGCATATGCCATTTTTAATGGCAAACCTATTCGACTTGTGCTGCCCTTACCCTGGATATCAAATCGCGAAATTCAGGTTCGTCGTGCAAGCTATTGAAAGCAGGGTCATTGGCCATATCCAACAAACCATCTGCATGTTTGGCATAGGCAGCCATCAGGTATTGCAGCGCTTCGCGTTTGTTCCTCATGATTGCGCAGGTCTGCGCCAAATAATATGGCGAAAACAAATCTTGATCGTAGAGTTTTTTCTGTTGCTCCCGCACCGCCTGGAGCATGGCGGAACCTCCGCCTGTGGCGTAAGCGTGATCCGCTGCGTCCGCCACCGCCAGGCCGGCAGCATCGCGCAACGAGGTCGCTTCCCTGCGGGCCTCGACCAAATAATTCGGGTAATCCCCCATCTCCAGGTAGATGTACTTCAGCTCGCGATGCGGAGACATGAAGTTGGGATCGGTTTCTTCCACCTGCTTTAGCAAGGCAATAGCTTCGTCGCGCCTGCCCGCAAAGTACAGAAGTAAGCCTTTGTCTGCCACGACGGAGTTTGAAGTGGGGTCTAACGCCTGCGCGCGTTCAATCTCGGCTAAAGACTCAGTGTAGCGGCGCTGCGTCGTTAGGTAGGTGGCATACCACATGGATCGACATTTCGGATGCACCGCTTTAACGTGATCGCATGGCTGAACTCGAGGATTGGCGGATACGCTTAGGACTGTTTCCCGCCACGTGGGAGCAGTTGGGCCACAGCAGCGGAGCGGCGCTTGCGTGGTTTTCCGAGTTTGGAATCTATGTTGCGACTCTTTTATTAAATGTGGGGTGCGGCTGGTCGTTACGGGAGAAGTTGGTGGAGGCTATCCTGCCTGGAGGACGGTTGCGCATGGGAACTCTGTCCAATGAGCGCTTTGCTTCGCATTTTTCGGTTGCCGTCACTCTCGCTCAGCGCTTATCGTCCCCTAATATCCCTTGGTTGTTTCGGGCTTAGGGCTGTAAGTGCTTGAGAAGGATGGCGGGGACGACGGGGCTCGAACCCGCGACCTCTGCCGTGACAGGGCAGCGCTCTAACCAACTGAGCTACGTCCCCAACTGGGAAATCAACAACTGCGCAGGAACCCTTGCTGTCCCAAGGTTTTGCAGGATTCGCATACTCCGCAGGATCTGCTTGGCGTGCATCCGGTAGCAGCTGTCTTTGCGAAAACCGCCAATAAATCGCTAACAAATTTCCGCGATCTCAATCGATACTGAGTTTAACACAGCGACGGCGGCGGACCTCAACTTCGGGAAACAATTCGGGCAAAAGAACCTTCGACAAACGCTGAGCGAACGTTAGGTCCCCGCGCCTTCGCTACAGAAGAAATCCACTTGAGAATAGTCATCGTCTTCAAAATAGCCTCGCTTAGAAAGAAGCTCTCGTCAACCTTGAAGGCTGGATCATGTTAGTCCTTGGCTCGTGCAATTCTGTGAGGAGTATCTTCTGGTGGCGGCTCGACGACGACGCGCATCCACGGCTTAAAAACACAGGCCAGAATGCGGTCATCCCAGGCAGGATCGACAAACGGGAGCCAAAGCCTACTCCCCGCGCGAGTGGGTCGAGGCGCTGGACGCCGACCGAGACGAACACAAAGGCAAACGTAAGTCCGATGCCGGCGTACCCAGCCAGAGCCCCTGCAAACACTCGAACCAGCGTCTCAAACATCACTGCCGTAGACCGGAATCACTGCGCCATTTACGTCGCGGCCCGCATCACCAGCTAGCCAGACAATCAAACTTGCTACGGTCGTCGGTTGCACCCACTTGGAGAAATCCGCATTCGGCATAGCTTCTCTGTTCGTAGAAGTATCCATCGTACCCGGCAGAATTACGTTCACCGTAATTGCAGAATCTCTGTTTTCGAGTGCCGCCGTCCGCATCAGCGACACCATCGCCGCCTTCGACGCACTGTACGCACCTACTCCCACGCCGGGTTCCAGTGCAGCACGGCTTCCAATTGCCACAATGCGCCCGCCAGACTGCCGCATTGCAGGAAGAACCGCACGCAACAGATGCAGCGTGTTATTGAAATTCACATCCATCATGCGTTGGAATATCGCGTCATCCGTTTCCGCAACCGATGATCCGCCAGCAAAGCCGCCGACGGTATGCGCAACAATATCGACTCTTCCGAATTGAGACACGACCGCATCCACTAAGCCCTTCGCCCCGGCATCGCTGGAGAGTTCCGCGGTCACGGCTGTGAACGCTGCGCTTTCGAAGTCGGATTGCCCAATTCTTCTTGACGCCCCAACTACCCTTGCGCCCTCCCCGAAACGTTACGGAAAATCTGACCGAAGAGAGGCTCTTCCGTCTAGTGCCGGGTCTTGCTCTCAATCCACCGCGAAATGGTTGCTGGGTGCCGGCCATTGGCGTTAATGCGGAATTTCAAGTGGCGATTCCAACAGTCGAAAGGGCAAACCTGGTGACAGCGCTAGATCTTGATAAGATATTGAGTTTAATCAGGATAGTGTTTCCCAAAGATGGCAGGGCAGCGCTTTGACCAACGGCCTGGAAAGCCCTGCTGGACCAGCGGCGATGCGCCTTGCTCCAACTCGCTGAAAAGTAGAGAAACGCAGCTCTGCATCACACGATCACTCTGCTGGCGTGATCACAATATTCCGAAAGGCTATGCGGCCTTCCTCGCTGCCTTGCAGGTAGATCGGTCCGGGTAATTCTTCGTGACTATCCAGAGCGCCGCCCGTGATGCCAGGAATTTCCTTGTTGTCGATGATCGTCTGTCCATTCAGAACAACCGCTACCATTCGCCCGATCAGCGTGATGTCGTACGTCTGCCATTCGCCCGGTCTGCGCGAGACTTCTGGAGATGGGGCCAGAAATCCGTAAATTCCTCCAATTCGTTGACTCAACGCTTCCGGTTCCGGGTCGTCTTCAATTTGGAGTTCGTAGCGCCCGCGCAGGTAAATCCCGCTATTGGCGCCCTTTGGACAATTGAATTCAATGTGTAATTTGAAGTCCTTGAACTTAAACACACTGACGAGCTCCGGGCCACGTCCTGGACCGGTCAAGGCTCCTTTTTCGACAGTCCAGTTCACTTTGGCGTTTGGGTCGATCAGTTTCCATCCAGTAAGGTCTTTGCCGTTGAACATTTGCACAGGCTTACCCCATTTTGGGGCACTTGTACTCCTCAACGAAGGCGCACGTTGACCCGTCCAGTTCCATGCAGTCCCGTCTTGTCCGGTTGTAGTTCCCACGAGCTTGTTGCCGACAAGTTTCCCTTCGAAGACCATGTCGTCTTTCCGTTCTTCCTCTTCTTTGGGAGAAACGAACGTGATTCGATGGTCTGCGAGTTCTAGTTTGGGCAATGCCCGTGCATGTCCCCACCGGCTCACCATGCGCGCTTTGAATTGCCCACCGTCTTGAGTGATCTCCAGCCACGACGGATATTCTTTGTCTGGAGCTTTCAGCGTCAAGTCCCAACGGCCGAGGAAGGCTTTCTCAACGCCGAAATGCGGAGACTTCTTGTCTGCGGAAAACGCGGTGCACAAAAGCAAGGTGACTACAGGCAGTACGACTAGACTTCGCTGAAATTTACGCTTCATATTTCCTTGAGCCTCGCTTAGGTTAATCGCAAATATGTCGTGTACTGCTCATCGCCAATTGCGGTAAAAGGTAGCAGCTTCATCGGTTCATGGGAGGTTGCAACCTCCCACGTTTGGAGGCCGGTCTTTTTCGCGCCCAACAATTGTGCGCGCGTCAGCGGAGGTTGCTCCTCGGTGATGGCAAAAAGCACGAGCGGGCCCGAAAGCAGTCCCACCGTTTGCAGGTGTTGTGGATCCAAAGCCTCGAGGCGCATGGCGAGTGGCAGGTCGACTTCCACACGGTCTCCCGATTTCCACGTTCGACGGATCGTCGCAAAACTTCCCGGAGTCGGGGGGGCTTCTACCCGGCGGTCATTGACGGAAATTGTTGCCCCTGTTGCCCACGCCGGAATACGGAAATTGACCGAAAATTCAGATGACTTCGAGCTCTGCACTTCGAAATGAACCGTACTTTTGAAGGGATACGCACTTTTTTGTATCAGCGCAACATTGGCGCCAGCGTTCGTCCATCGCACAGTAGAAGGTATATACAGATTGACATAAACGCCGCACGGATCTCGGAAATACGTATTGATGCGATAATCCGCTGCTACTTGCGGATGAGTTCCCGCGCAACAAGGCCAGTAATCGTCTCTGTAGACCTTGCGCGCCTTGAAGTTGTAGTCCGCGTAGTAGAACGTTCTCCCATCTAGTTGCAACGGCTTGGCACCCAGGATGGTGTTGTACATCATGCGTTCCATGCTGTCGCCATAACGGGAATCGCGAGTTACCCGCATCAGATAACGAGTCAGTTTGAAGTGCGCATAGGATCCGCAGGGTGTTTCAAAACTACTATGTGTGCTGGTTAGACTGTCATAAACGCCGGAGCTGCCCGGTGCGCGCAGAGTCTCATCTGGACCCCATCCGCCGGTCACAAAACTCTGCGCAGTGAGCATGTCGAATCCGTTTTTCGCGGCGCGCAGGTGCTTTTCGCTTCCCAGTGTCATGTAGGCCTGCATGGCCGAACACAACGAGTTGACGTGGCTATAGGCGTGCCTGCCCGCAAGGTTATTCCGGCCCTCGCTGAGCGGATCGTAGAATTCGTCAAACAAATACTGAACACCGAGTTCGCGGTAGCGCTTCCCTGCTCCGCGTTGATAGGCGATAAACATGTTTTCCGAATTCGTGTAAGACTCGTCCGAAACATACGCATCGTCCTTGTCCATGCGCCACTTCTTGCCGTTCGGAATTGCCTTGCCGGGCAAATGCGGCATCGCGACGTCGGTCGTATGTTCCAGAATCGAGAAGGCATGGGGATCGCCGACCAACGAGTGCGAATCCATCAACCCACACAATATCTTGTCGTAGCAGTATGCGGGAAAGCGGTTTTTGTCGTAGTAGTCGGCGGTTATCGTTTTGGCGTAAAGGCGGTTCAGGCGGAGAACTTTGTCGCGGGTCGCTTGGTCCCCAGTGATCGCATACATGCGGGCCAGCGCCGAGACCCACTGCCCAAATGAACAGCTGGGGGCATATCCTGAGTCCTCTTTGCCGAGCTTCTGGTTATAGCCGTAGCGATACCAGCCGCCCAATTCTTCGCCCGGAGCGGGTTGGCCGGACATCATCCGCAAGGGTTTCAACAGGCTATCGTCGCTGAGTCCCATGAGGACTGCATGCGTTTCTCGAAGTTGCATCTCGTGGAGTTCGCTGGTTAACGAAACATCGCCGTAGGAAAATTCTTCCAATGGAGCGGTCGCCCTATCCGCCGCGAATGCCGTTGGAAGCCAGGTAGTCGACGTTGCAACCCCGGTGCTAATCAACGATACCGATTGCACAAATTTTCGTCGCGAAAGCTTCTCAAAAACACCCATAGATTTAGCCTCGGCTTCGGAGATTCCCGCCCCTCCGGCAAGTCTGCCGAGAATAATAGCAGCAGTTCAGATGGGAATACGATAGTCCGCCCCGGCGGGTTCCGCTCATCGACACTGTGGGCCAGACGGGATACGCTGCGCCTGCAATGCGCCCGTCCGTATTGGAGTTCCAGCCCTGAACAACGAATCCAGTCCAGTAACAAAAATACTGGTTCGCTGGCGCGATGGAGACCGTCGAGCGCTGGACCATCTGATGCCACTCGTCTACGCCGAATTGCGGCGTTTAGCTCACAGCTATCTGCAGCGCGAACGCAGCGACACACCCTGCAGAGTTCGGCGCTGGTTCACGAAGCCTAATTGCGGCTTTGCGGGGGGGGCAACATTCCGGAGTGGCAGAGTCGCGTTCACTTTTTCGGTATCGCAGCACACGTAATGCGTCAGGTTCTAGTCGAGCATGCACGAGGACGCGGCGCTGCCAAGCGTGGCGGCGACGCCTGCAAACTTACCTTGGATGAAGCTATCGACCTGCCTAAGAGCCGAGACCTCGATCTCATCGCGCTGGATGAAGCTTTGAAACTTCTTGCCACAATGGATGCGCTCCAGAGTAGCGTAGTAGAGCTCAGATTCTTTGCTGGCCTTTCTCTGGAAGATGTTGCAGATTGCCCCTCAAAAGCCCCCGCGACAAAGCCATCGTCGGTGGATCGAATACGCTCCGCGGTTTACTCCAAGCTGAACTTGCAAAGTTCTTCCGGTGACAAACCGAAGGCACGCGGCTCGGTCTCTAGCGCCTCCAAACGCAGATTCCAATAGGCCTGCGCGTCTGCTTCAGTTAGGAGTCGAATCTCGATTGGTCGTGAGGATAGCAGGCTAGTGCGTAAAGTTCGCCATTCCTAGGCCCGTTTCCGATTCGTTATACTCAAGTGCGAGAGAGACTGATGTCCACCGCCTTCTCACGAACGGCACGAGCACTGGAAGCTGACAGCTTTCGAGGGTCTTTCTTCGCCTTAGCGTTCGCGTTTGCGTTGTTGGGTGCGTGGTTGCTATGGTTCTTCTTTTCCAGCGTGCCGCGCTACGAAGTTACGGCAACGGCTCGATTAGAGGTCGATCAGGAGATTCGCCCCATACAGTCGCCCGTCCTCGCTCGTGTCGTTACCACTAATTTACAACTGGGCCGTGAAGTAAAAGCCGGCGATGTCTTAGTTGAGCTTGACTCAAATGCGGAGCACTTTCAATCTGAGGCGGAGACTGCCCATCTCTCAGGACTGGCCTCGGAAATTGCATCCTTGCGCGCACAGATTCTCTCCATTCAGGAAGCTCGCGATCGCGAGAAGCAGACTTCCCGCATTGCGGAGGATCAGGCCAATGCCAAGTTTCGTGAGGCGGACACGCTGGCCCGCTCCGGCTCGGATGAGGCCCATCGCCTTGACCAACTGCACAAACAAGACCTAATCCCGCAGCGAGAGTACGAACAAGGACAGATAGAAGCGGAACGCCGTCGCCAAGCCGCCGAAAGCCTGCGCCTCGAAGCCAGCCGCTTGCAGCGGGGTCAAGGCACTCGCGAAAGCGACCGCCAAGTGCAGCTCGAAAACCTTCTCGGCGAAGTGCGCAAGCTGGAAGGCGAACAGGCTACCGCGCGGGCGAACATCGAACGGCTGAATTATGAAGTAGAGCGCCGCTTGATTCGCGCGCCAATTTCCGGGCGACTGGCCGAAGTTTCTCAGCTGCAAACGGGTGCCGTTGTGGAGGAGGCCGATCGCCTCTGTGCAATCCTGCCGGCCGGGCAGTTGCGTGCTGTCGCCCAGTTTTCTCCCTCCGCTGCGTTAGGGCGAATTCACCCCGGACAGCCGGCGCGGCTTCGTTTGGACGGATTTCCATGGACGGAATATGGCAGCATCGCAGCCAATGTTTCAATCGTGGCGGACGAGATCCGCGATGGCCAGGTGCGCGTAGAACTTGCGCTGGCGCCGGGAACGAAGTTCCCTCTTACATTGCGCCACGGCCTTCCCGGAGCGGTGGAAGTTGAGGTCGAGCGCATCTCTCCAGCTCGCATTGTGTTGCGCGCCGCCGGTCAATTGCTGACCGCTCCCAGAGGCCTGCAAGCGGCTACACCTTAGAAACACGCTGCTCGCCGAGCCCGAACCTTATTCAGTTCTTCCTTCCTGCCGCTGAACAGCCTTAGAATGGTGAGGCTTTCGCCGGGGCGACCCGGACACAACCCGCGTCCCGGCATGAACCTTCGCGCATGACATCCCGCCGCCGCTTCTTCGTTCCAGAAGTTGTACAAGCCTCCGCTATGGACTGCGGACCCGCTTCGCTGAAATGCCTGCTGGAAGGCTTTGGCATCCCGGTCAGCTATGGTCGTTTGCGCGAAGCCTGCCAGACCGATGTCGATGGCACGTCGATTGATACGATGGAGGAAGTTGCCGGACAGCTTGGCTTGGATGCCGAGCAAGTCATGTTGCCGCCGGATCATCTTCTGCTTGCAGAAGCGGCGGCCCTGCCAGCGATTGTCGTCGTGCGCCTGCCGAATGGGACCACCCACTTCGAAGTGGTATGGCGACGCCACGGCAGATTTCTGCAATGCATGGACCCGGCCATAGGGCGTCGCTGGGTCTCGTGCGAAAAGTTTCTGGAAGATCTCTACGTTCACAAGACAGGCGTACCGGCTGAAACTTGGCGCGATTGGGCCGGTTCGACCACCTCGCTCGATGCGTTGCGAGCGCGCCTGAAGAATCTTGGCGTTCGCCGCCGGGTATTTTTGGATGCTGCTGTCGCGGATACTACTTGGCGTTCTCTCGCACGTCTCGATGCGAGCGTACGGCTGATTACTGCGATTCTGGGTAGCGGAGGAATTCGACGTGGCCGCCAATGCCGCCGGTTGCTGGAACGATTCTTGCAGGATGACGCGCAAATTCCAGCCGAATACTGGTCGGTGCAACCGACAGCTGTTCCGTCTGGGGGAGAACCTGAGCTACTGCTGCGTGGCGCCGTTTTGGTGCAAGTGCGCGGACGCAAACCGCAGTCGATACGCGAGGCTGCTTCTGCTGCAGTGTCCCCGGAAATCGCCGCGGCTCTGTCTGAAAAACCCGTCAGCCCGGGTCTCGCGCTACTTCGCTTACTGCGCACCGATGGAATCTTCTCTCCAGCGTTACTGCTCTTCAGTTCCCTGCTCGCTGCCGGAGGCGTGATTGTCGAAGCTGTTCTCTTCCGTGGACTCTTCGATCTTGCCCGCGAACTAGGACTGTCCGGTCAGCGTTGGGCAGCCGTCGGCGCCTTGCTGGCTTTCCTCCTGGTTCTACTATTGCTGGAGCTACCCGTCACCGCGAGCCTTCTCCGCATGGGCCGACGACTCGAGACGCGGCTGCGACAGGCGTTTTTGGAAAAGATTCCGCGTCTTTCGGACCGTTACTTCCAAAGCCGCTTGATGTCCGACATGACAGAGCGCAGCCACATGATCCATCGCATCCGTCATTTGCCGGAACTCGGCGGGCAGATGATGCGGTCGGTTCTCGAACTCGTGCTAACAGCCGCAGGGATCGCGTGGCTGGATCCCGCCAGCGCACCTCTGGCTTTCGCTGCCGCGCTGGCTGCGATTCTTCTGCCACTACTAGCGCAACCCGCGGTCATCGAACGCGATCTCCGAGTACGCACGCACTCCGGCGCACTCTCTCGCTACTATCTCGACGCTTTGCTTGGACTGATTCCAATTCAGGTACACGGCGCCCAGCGGGCCGTGCGCCGCGAACACCGCGAACTCCTCACCGGCTGGGCCAGTGCCGGGTTTGCGTTGCAAACGGTTGCCGTCTGGGTCGAAGCCGTTCAATTTGCTATCGGCTTCGGCCTGGCCGCCGTGATGCTCTTCCACCATCTTGCCCATAGTACCGAAGCCGGAGCCGTGCTTCTGCTCATCTACTGGGCCCTAAATCTTCCGGTTCTGGGTCAAGACATCGCTCAAATTGCCTGGCAATATCCGGCGTACAGGAACCGCACTTTGCGGCTACTGGAGCCGTTGGGTGCGCTGGAAGAAAGTACTGAGGAATCCTCGCCTTTCTTCGGAGGGCGACCTTCACTGCCGCCCGCTGCAACGCTTCAGTTCGAGAACGTATCCGTTCGAGCTGCCGGACACATGATTCTGCAGGACATCACGGCGCATATTCCTGCCGGTGCGCACGTGGCAATCGTGGGGCCGTCTGGTGCCGGCAAATCGAGCCTGGCAGGGCTGCTGCTCGGATGGTGGCGTCCGGTGCAAGGTCAAGTGCTTGTCGATGGTCGCCCAATCGCCGAGTGTCTGGAATCTCTCCGTCGCCACACCGCGTGGGTCGATCCTGCAGTGCAGCTCTGGAATCGATCTTTTGTTGAAAATATCCGTTATGGGTCGTCCTCAAGCGAAGCCGATGACGAAATCGATCCTGCCGCGAATGAAAACGCCAGAACAGTAACTCCGTCCATGATGCAGGTCCTCGACGCGGCCGAACTCCGCCGCGTTCTTGAACGCCTGCCAGATGGATTTGAAACACGATTAGGCGAAGGCGGAGCTCTGGTTTCGGGTGGAGAAGGCCAACGCGTCCGCTTGGCTCGCGCTTTGCTTCGTCCAGGGACACGTCTCGTCATTCTCGACGAACCGTTTCGTGGCCTCGACCGCGAGCAGCGACGCACTTTGCTACAACGTGTACGAACCCTCTGGCACGGCGTCACGCTTCTCTGCATCACGCATGATGTCAGCGAGACTCTCGATTTTGAACGCGTCTTGCTGATAGAAGATGGCCGCATTGCCGAAGACAACGCTCCATCCGCGTTGGCGGCGAACCCGTCGTCTAGATACCGCGCCTTGCTGGATACCGAACGCTCGCTACGCCAAACAGTTTGGTCTGGAGGCGTTTGGCGCCGCCTTACCATGGAAAATGGGGTGCTTAGCGAATCGTCCGGTACAAGAGATTCTGCGGAGACTCCGGCATGATCACTTGGCCCGCCACACGTGCCGCCGAAGCTCTCGAAGCGCTGGCTCGCATGAGCGGTCTCCGCCCCAAATCCGTCGATATACCAACGCCGACGGAATCGGCATTCCACAACGAGGCCGCGGCTGATGCAGGCGTTAATGCCAACAATTCTACAAACGATCCTCGCCGTCTTAGCCTTTGGATTGAGGCTACCGCAGCGACACTGGGTCTCAATGCCGATCCCGAAGAAGTTCGGTACGCCGATGTAGAGAGTCTACTCAGCACCGCAACACCAGCAATTTTTCGGCTGGCCGACGGCACTTTGCTCGTGCTGCTGTCGCTGCGGAAAATACTCGCGCCAGATTTTTCCGTACACCGCGTAACGCAAGCGGCGCTTCGAGCCCAAATCTGTCGACCTTGGGAAGCGCCCCTTGAAGAAGAGCTTACGAGCCTTTTGCAATCGGCCGGAATCCCCAAGCGGCGTCACGCACGAGTTCTCAGCACACTGCTCCAACAACGCCTCGCCAACAAACGGGTCGCTCACGTGTGGCTTTTGCGCCTTCCGTCCGGTTCGAATTTCTGGCTGTCGCTCAGTTCCGCACGAATTCCTCGGCATGTCTTAATGCTAGGTGCGGCCTATGTCACGCAATACGCCATGTGGCTTCTGGCCTGGTGGATTGTCGGCGCAGGCGCACTCTCAGGACGCCTCGACCGCAGCCTGCTCGCTGCCTGGCTTCTCCTATTGATGACGCTCGTACCTCTGCGCGGCCTGGTCACGTGGCTGCAAGGTGTGGTGGCAATTACCGCCGGAGGCCTACTGAAAGAACGCCTTCTGGCGGGAGCCTTGCGCTTGCATCCATCGGAAATTCGTACTCTAGGCGCAGGCCAATTACTGGGACGCGTTCTCGAATCCGAATCATTGGAGGCTCTGGCTCTCAGCGGAGGATTCCTCGCGCTGGTTGCCAGCATTGAACTAGTGCTCGCCGCCGTCGTCCTGGCTGCTGGCGCTGGGGGAATCTGGCATGCGTTGCTATTGATTCTTTGGGTGGCACTCGCTACGGTGCTGGGCCTATGTTATTTCCAGCAACAGCGCCGCTGGACCACTGCACGCCTCGCCATGACCCACGACTTGGTCGAGCGCATGGTTGGACACCGTACGCGCCTGGCCCAGGAACCTCGCGAACAGTGGCACCGTTCTGAAGACCAGCAGCTCGAGCACTATCAAGAAATCTCTCGTGCCGTAGATCGCAAAGCAGTCGCACTCACCGCGTTGGTTCCGCGTGGCTGGCTCATTTTTGGAACAGCAGCCTTGGCGCCAGCCTTTGTCGCCGGAGCGAGTCCCGCTACATTAGCTCTTGGAGTCGCTGGTCTCCTGCTTGCCTATCGAGCCTTCCGTCGCCTCGCGTCCGGCTTGTGGAGTCTTTCCGAAGCCGCGATCGCCGCCCAGCAAGTGACTCCGCTTTTTAGAGCTGCCGCACGGCCCCAGCCGACTGGCTCTCCCGAACTCGCTCTGGCTGCCCTAAAGAGTGCAGAGCGTGAGGCCGCCTTTGAGGCCAACGACGTCACTTTCCGCTACCGCCCTCACGGCGAAGCCATCCTCAACCGTTGCAACCTTCGCATCGTACACGGCGACCGGATTTTGTTGGAGGGTCCATCCGGAGGCGGTAAGTCTACGCTCGGCTCGATCTTAACGGGCATGCTCACGCCGCAGTCCGGCCTGCTGCTGGCCCGTGGTTTTGATCGCCAATCTCTGGGCGCTCAAGCCTGGCGCCGCTACATCACGGCTGCACCGCAATTCCATGAGAACCATGTCTTGACGGGCACCTTCGCTTTCAACCTGCTGATGGGTCGCACTGGTTGGCTCACGGAGCAAGATTTTATCGAAGCCAACGCCATCTGCCAGGAACTCGGCCTCGGACCTCTGCTCGAAAAGATGCCAGCGGGAATGTTGCAGATGGTTGGCGAATCCGGATGGCAGCTCTCGCACGGTGAGCGCAGCCGCCTGTTCATGGCGCGCGCGCTTCTACAAAACGCGGACCTGCTGATTTTCGACGAAAGCTTCGCCGCACTGGATCCCGAGAACCTGCGTCTGGCGCTCGACTGCGCCCTCCGCCGAGCCGGTACCCTGCTGGTCATCGCACACCCCTAGCCTTTCATAATCTTTGGACGAATTTCTTAAAGTATGCGTTAAACTAGGACACTCTTTCGAGGCAATATGATCGGCAAGACCCTCGGCGTTTATCAGATCGACTCCAAGCTCGGTGCCGGTGCTATGGGAGTGGTCTATAAAGCCATTGATTCAACCCTGGATCGCAAGGCTGCGCTGAAAGTCTTGACAGCCTCCGCTGTCGCTAACGCCGATCGGGAACGCCGTTTCGTGCAAGAAGCCCGGGCGGCTTCTTCCCTCAACCACCCCAATATCGTCACAATTTACGAAATCAAATCTGGCGAACTTGAGGGCGTCACGGTTCGCTATATCGCTATGGAGTTCATTGCTGGCGACACTCTGGAACACGTCATCGGCAGCAAGGGACTCCGCATTCGCGACGGGCTGAAGTACGCCGTCCAAATCGCCGACGGGCTCTCCGCCGCCCACGCCGCAGGCATCATCCACCGGGACCTGAAGCCGTCCAACATCATGGTCACGCCGCAGGGCCTGGTCAAGATTCTGGATTTCGGTCTCGCGAAGCTGAGCGAAACCTCAGAGCCCGACGCTTTTGCTGATACGCTTCACGGCGAAGGCTCGCCTCTGACCGAAGATGGCACCCTTCTTGGCACGGTTGCCTACATGTCGCCCGAACAGGCGGAGGGTAAAGAGCTCGACGCGCGCTCCGACATTTTCTCTTTTGGGTCGGTGCTCTACGAAATGATCACTGGGCGGCGCGCCTTCTCCGGTGCTTCCAAGATTGCGACGCTCTCGGCGATTCTCTCCAAAGAACCTTCACCCATTTCCGAGTCGATTCCCGATGTACCACCGGAATTAGAGCGCATCCTTTCGCGCTGCCTGCGGAAGGAGCCTGAGCGTCGCTGGCAGACTATGGCGGACGTCAAGGTCGCATTGGAGGAATTGCGCCAGGAAATCGAATCGACATCGACCTCCAGCATAGCTCGCAGCGCTGTGCGCAGGATTATATCGCTGAGAGCTTCGCGATGGCTGCCCGTCGCCCTCGCTGCGGGGCTTCTTGCCGGATTGCTTCCCGGCGCCTACTTCGCGAGCCAATGGTTTCCGCAAAATCCGCCATCCTTCCAGCGCCTGACCTTCCGCCGAGGCGACGTTACTGCTGCTCGCTTCGCTCCTGGCAACTCTATTGTCTATAGCGCTCGATGGGAGGGGACGCCCGGTCAGTTATTCTCAACGTTACCCGGCAACCGCGAGTCACGGTCCCTCAGCGGCAAGAGCGGGAAACTTCTTTCCGTTTCCAGCGCTGGCGATATGGCGGTTCTCTTAGACGGCCCAACCGCGACGCTGGCAGTGATTCCGATTGGCGGAGGCGCGCCGCGCGAGGCCTTGGAAAATGTGAGCGACGCAGACTGGGCTCCAGACGCCGAGTCCATGGCCATAGTCCGCAATGTTGACGGACATCACCGCCTCGAATATCCAGTCGGGAACGTTCTATATCAGACAGACGTTCGTCCACCGCAGTTCATTCGGGTATCGCCGGATGGCAAGCTGGTGGCAGTTTTTGAAATGGATGACATAGGTGACCACTCCCTGTTTATCGTTGGGCCAAATCATCCCAAGCAACTCCTTTCAGGAGGATGGCGCAACATCGGCGGCCTGGCTTGGTCCCCGAATGGAGACGAAGTGTGGTTTTCGGCCAGTCAGGCTAGCGCTGATCCCGCCCTCTATGCGGTCAGCCTGAGCGGGAAACAACGCGTACTATTTCAAGTGGCTGGCTGGATTGTGTTGCAGGATGTCGCTCGCGATGGACGCGTGCTCCTCAACAATGTGAACTCGCGCTTGGGAATTCTTTTTGTTCCACCCGATGGCGCCGCGGGTCGCGACCTTGCCTGGCTTGACGGCTCGTTCGTGTACGAACTTTCGGAAGACGCCAGTAAACTTCTATTTGTGGAACTCGCCAACGGAGAAGGCCGCAATGCCGCGATTTATCTGCGTAACACGGATGGCTCTCCCGCTGTCCGATTAGGCTACGGGAACCGCCCCGCTCTTTCGCCCGATGGCAAATGGGTATTGTGCATCCGACGCGATGCCTCAGGTTCGTCTCTGCTAATTCTCCCGACCGGACCTGGAGATTCTCGGGTTCTGAGCTTTGGAGACATGCACTACGAATCCGTCGAGTGGTTTCCTGACGGCAAGAGCATTCTTTTTACCGCTAGCGAAACGGGGCGCCCAATGCGTTCATGGACTTATTCGTTGGATCAGCCCAGTGAAAACAAGAGACCCAACCCGATTACTCAGGAAAATATTCGAGCGGCCGCCGTCACGCCCGACCAACATCATGTGGTTCTCGTCGAGGGCCGACATCTCTCCCTTGCCGCTCCTGACGGGACCAACGCCGTCCCTTTAACTGATCTTGAGTCCGGAGAAAATGTTGTACGTTGGAACACCGACGGACGCTACCTTTTCCTGCGTAAACTGGAAGGTTCCGCTATTACCGTCACTCGCTACGAGCCATCTACCCACCACCGCGAACCTTGGCGCACGCTCAAGACTCCCGAACAAGGCGCTGAGTTCTTCGGCCGATTGGCAATCTCCGCCAATGGCAAAGCGCAAGCCTCTTCCTTCCAACAAGATCTTGCAAACTTGTATATGGTTAAAGGCCTGAAGTAGATTCGGACGAACGGGCCGGTTGCTCTCGATACAAGTCGAACAAGCCAACTGCTGCAGCGGAAGTCTTCACGTTTTCGACCTCCGCCTGCTTTCGCGCTACGAATTTCACGGCAGGAAAACCAGAGAGACACTATCCCTAGAACAAGGAAGAGCGCCACCAGCAATCGCACGTCCTGTACGCATTGCGGCCGATCCTCCGAGGCGTAAAACGAGGACTGAAGGATGGAGTAAGCCGAACACGGCTCACGCCATCTTTCAGTCATAGCCTCAAGTTCAAGCAAGTGCAGGACTTGCCACACTCTCTACTTCTGAGCGGCACGAATAGCCAGCGCCACATTGTCGCCATCGCACTGCCGGTTGCGGTTCAGCGAGACATAGCCCGGGTCATCGAAGTTGCTGAAGGGAAAACGAAACACCCGCGAATAAACTGTCGCCGTGAGCACGGCAAGCAGTAACCCGAGGACAACCGGAGATAACAGAAAGCCGGTTGGCGGCTTTGGGAGGACGGGGACCGGAGCAGTGTTCGGCGCAGAGACTTTCTTTGCGAGCTTTAGAACTCACTTCCTATTCCACCCGTTTCCGTTGCTTGGAGGCGTGCAACAGGCTGTGTCCCTCCACCAGATGGAACAATTCTTCCGCCAGATTCTTAGCATGATCACCGGCCCGCTCAAAGGCCTGCGCCATCAGCAAAATGCTTGTGCTGTCCGCACTCACGCGCGTCGACGTATTCTCCAGATGCCGTTTAAACACTGCGCGGCAAGCCGTATCCACCTCGGCATCCGCCTGCAACACGGCTCGCGCCAGATCGACATCGTGATTGAGAAATCCCTCATGAACTTTATCCAGCATTTTTTCCAAAACCACCGTCATTTCAACCAGGTCCCGTGCATCTTCCTTCGGCAACGGAGCGCTCAGTTGCTCCAGGCGATGCGCCACTGTCCAAGTAAGGTCGCCAATACGCTCAAGATCAATCGTGAAGCGAAAGCAAGCCAGAAGCTGACGCGCCTCCGGTTCACTAACTTCGGTGATAGCCCTTGGCAGTTCGTCGTCGATTTGGCGCTCGATACGGTCAAGTTCCTTCTCGCAATCGCGCACGGCCAGCAGGGCCATCTTCGACGAGCCCTGAATAAAGTCGCGCACATTGAACGTGGCATCTTTCGCTACCAAGCAGGCGCGTAAAGCAATATCCGTAACGTGCTTGGTGGAATCCGGTTGGGCGGCGGGCTTGCGCTTGGTGGCGGAAGGCATTGTATTTTTTATCCTTTGGGGCAATGGATGAGGTTCGACCAGAGTGCTGCTCTCAATGATCAAGAATCCTCTCGTGCACGATTCTGCCGTGACGGCGATATCTTTCATCTGAAAACAACAATTGTGTTCTTGCGCTCTGCGGGGCTCCGCTAACGCGTCGTGGACAACCTTACAAACCTACCAGTCCCTACCCTACCAAATCCGGTAGCGGGTACCGTCTAACCCTACACCATCCGCCTTCGAATAAACGTCCCACACGTTCGTTTCATCAAACGAGTCTGACTCCGGGTCATCTTCCATGGAATGCATTCCCCACTCGGCCTTGCCCGTAATCGGATCCTTTGGAATCTCGCGCAAGAATCGCAGCGTCTTTCCGCCGCGCATTTCCACGCCCTTGGTTAGGGCTTCCAGATTCTTGGGATAACCGTAAGAGTCTGCTTTCTGTATGAAGCCCCTATCCGCAGCGTCCTTATAGGCGTCAATAGCGTCCCGCAGTATTTGCAGATCGGCGCGAAGCTCCTGCTCCTTGTGCCGGCGGAGGGATGCTCGCGCCATGGGCAGCACCAGCCCTGTCAGAACGGTCATAATCGTGATCACGATCATCAACTCGATGAGGGTGAACCCAGCTACCCGGCGTCGTGAAAAAGCCATGCCTCATTTTATCCTGCCTGCGCCCTCCGTCAAAACACCGAAGTGATGGACTTTACACTCCCCGTCCGCTAAGGATTCCGGCGGCTCAGGCCTCCCCTTTTCCTCTCGCAATCCTTTCCCGCTACAATCGGTGCGAGACTCTCATGGACAATAAGGCGATTGCTACCTTGCTCTACGAAACTGCGGATCTTTTAGAGATTGACGCCCAGGATTCGTTTCGCATCCGCTCCTACCGAAACGCTGCGGAGGCGATCAATAACCTGCCGCAGCAGGTGCGCGATCTAATTCACGACCCTAAGAAAGTGCTGGCGATTCCGGGTATTGGCAAAGGTATGCTCGCCAACCTGCAGGAGCTTTTCGAGAAAGGCCAAATCACTGCTCGCGCGGAGATGCTGGCCAAATACAAGCCCTCCATGCTGGAATTGTTAAAGATTCAAGGCCTCGGCCCCAAGACAATTGCCCTCATCTGGAGCTCTCACCAGATCGCGGATATTGATGGTGTAGAAAAGCTAGCCAAGGAGGGCAAGATTCGCCTGCTGCCTCGTATGGGCGAGAAGCACGAGACCAAGCTGTTGAAGGCCATTGAAGACTACCGCCGAATCTCCGGGCGTTTCCTGATTGATGTGGCTGATGAGATGGCCGACAAGCTGGCGAAGCACCTCAAGAAGATCGCAGGCATCGAGAAGATTACTCCAGCGGGATCGCTACGCCGCGGACGTGAAACCGTTGGCGACCTCGACCTATTGGTTACGGGCAAGGCCTGCGTCAAGGAAAAATCTCGGCAGAACGTCATGGAACACATTCTGTTGTTCCCCGAGCTGACAGATGTAATAGCGCGTGGCGACAACAAGATCAGCTTTCACACGCGCAACGGCATGCAGGTCGATGTCCGTTTGCTGGCTCCGGAATCTTTTGGAGCGGCCCTGCAGTACTTCACCGGATCGAAATCGCACAATATCGCGCTACGTCAGCGCGCTCTGAAGATGGGCTTTACTCTCAATGAATACGGCTTGGCTCGCCTCGAAGACGAGAAGCGCGTAGCCAGTAAGACGGAAGAAGATATCTATGCCAAGCTGAAGCTGGACTACATTCCTCCCGAGCTGCGTGAAAGCCTGGGCGAGATTGAAGCGGCGGAGAAACATACTCTGCCCGAGCTGATTACCGAAGAGGACATTCAGGGCGACGTACACATGCACACCGTCGAAACTGACGGCAAGAACACGATTGAAGAGATGGCCGAGGCTGCGCGGGCTCGCGGATACAAATACATCGCGATCACGGACCACTCGAAGAATCTAGCTTTCGCCAATGGCCTCGACGACAAGCGGGCTGTTGAACACATTGCACGAATTCGGGCTGTCGACAAAAAGTTGGCTGGAAAGATTCGAGTCTTTGCCGGGATCGAAGTCGATATCCTCGCCGACGGTTCGCTGGATCTCGCCGACTCAGTTTTGGAACAGATGGATGTGGTCATCGCCAGCGTGCACTCGCACTTCAATCAGGAATCTTCGGAAATGACGGATCGTTTGTTGAAGGCTCTGGAGAACAAGAACACCGCCATTCTCGGGCATCCGACTGGGCGCTTGCTCTTGCGACGCGATGCCTACGCGCTGAACATCGAAGCCGTGCTGGATGCAGCCGCCAAGTTCAAAGTTGCGATGGAATTGAATTCCTATCCCGACCGTTTGGATCTCAACGACCGGCATCTCCGCATGGCGAAAGAACGCGGTGTGAAGATTGTGATCAACACAGACTCCCATCACACTTCGCATATGGAGAAAATTAAGTACGGGGTGTTGCAAGCGCGGCGAGCCTGGCTTACAAAGAGCGATGTGTTGAATACGTTGCCGGGGGCGGGGTTTTTGAAGGGACTGGGGTAAGTCAAAAGCTGGCGAGCAGGAATGCTCGCCCTACACGCGCTAGTGCTTCTGCAGAAACTTCACCCGCCGATGCAGGTTGTGGCCATCTGGAACGTCTTCGTATTTCAGAAAGCTGATGTTGCCGTCAATTTCAAGAACGGCCAGCGCGACATCGGTGATCGCTGCGATACCGTGCTCGCGCATGCCTTCCTGCAAATCATCCAGTCCAACGTGCTCGCGGTCCATCGAACTTTTCATCAGTTGGCCATTGTGGACCAAGACCGCCGGCTCCCCACGCAGAACCTTCCGGATTTTCCGATTGTGTGCGGCGACTTCCGTAACCACGTAGTTCACCACCAGCAACGTGACCGCAGCCGTACCTCCGCCAATCACGGACGTGTCCGGCCCTGTCATGGCATTCTGCACGGCATTAGAAAGCAGCAGGAGCAACGTCAAGTCGAAGGGCGTCATTTGCCCGACTTCACGCTTGCCGCTCAAGCGCACGCCGACGAGTACGATGCCGTACACCGTCAGCGTGCGAAGGGCGATTTGCAGCAGGACTCCTGCCCCTGGAAAGACGATTGGATTCATTGCGTCCAGTCTACTGCGGCGTCGAAGCAGTGACTGGAACCGGAGCGCCCTTTGGCGTGCTCAGGTATCCAGTAATTTTATTCTTGTCGACCGTCCACACAACCAACTCATACAGCAAGTGGTCGCGACCGTTATAAAACTGGATCGGCTCGTTCATGTT